>NZ_JBMVJC010000028.1:0-30059 GCF_049893385.1 Streptococcus sp. VTCC 12905
TCTTCATAGCTCAATTTCATAAAAATAGCACCCCAAAAGTTAGATTTTTTCTGTCTAACTTTTGGGGTGCGGTTCAAAATCGGATGCGAGTCTTTTTTATCATCTATAATTCCACACCAAACACTTCTAATTGCTTCAATTCGTCAGCTGTTAATCTACGGTATTTTCCAATCGCTAGTTCGGAGTCCAACCATAAGGGCCCCATTGATATCCGTTGCAAATCTGTCACCATCTTGCCACAAGCCTGCACCATCCGTTTGACCTGGTGAAACTTTCCTTCTCGGATGGTAATGTCAACCAGTGAAGTTTCTTTAGCCTCATCTGTCGATAGGATAGTCAACTGGGCTGGCTGACAGGTAAAATCTTTTAGATCAATTCCTGCCGCAAATCGCGCGACATCCTCTTGGGTCATGATTCCGTCAATCTGTGCACGGTAGAGTTTATCAACATGTTTTTTAGGAGAGAGCATGGCATGGGCTAATTTGCCATTATTAGTCAAAAGGAGCAAGCCATGGGTATCGATGTCCAAGCGTCCAACTGGAAAAACTTCCTTATGTTGAGCTATTTCATCCAATAAATCTAAAACAGTCCGATGGTGGTCATCTTCAGTTGCTGAGATAACTCCTTTGGGTTTATTGAGAAGGTAGTAAACAAATTGTTCATGATGGAGAATGTCGCCAGCTACTGCTACCAGATCCACCTGTTCATTAATTTGTTGTTTAGGAGACGTCTCTACTTGGCCGTTGACTGTGACTTGCTTGTTTTTCAGGAATTTCTTGACCTCTGTCCGACTACCAACACCACAGTCTACCAAAAATTTATCTAATCGCATGCTAATTTCTTTTCCATTATGACACATTCATAGTGGTTTCCACCACAAACTTGAATACTATGACCGTTTACAGAAAATCCAACTGCCCGAAAGAGAGCTTGAGCTCGTTGGTTACATATGGCTACACTTAGGCTAAGTTGCTCTGGATGATAATGTTCAACAATGTAGTCTTCAATCGTCTGATAGAAAGATCTGCCATTTCCCTGTCCCATCAAAGACGGCTTCATCCCTAAGTGAAGGCTGAGTTCCTTATCAACTTGCTCCACTTGAAAGTAACCCATGAGGGCTGCATTGCGAATGACTGCAAAAAACCGGTCTCCACGCGCCTCTGGCGTTATGAACTGGGTATACGTTTCTGATTGAGAGCTCACTGAATAAAAATCATATGGCGACGGATACTGCCACTGGTTGGCAATTTCCAACGCCAAATCTTGCGGTAAAGACATTACGTAAAAGTAATCCATCTTTCGAAAATTTTTAGCAAGATTTTTAATTCGTCGGTTCTGAGTAGCAACATCGTCTGTCTGATAGACATAGTCAGCATAACCCAATTGATAAGAAGGGATCATTTCATTAAAAATCAGCTGGACATCTTCAGGGAAACGCAACATTAATTGATTGAGTCGATTGTTTTCTAACATAAGACCATTATACCAAAAGGAGCGGAAATCCACTCCCTATTTCTTTATTTGTTTATAGATTAAACCTGCACTTATCAAAGCGCAACCGATAGCATAGATACCAAAGGCACCAGTTGGTGTTGGGTTGAGTTTTTCCAGAAAGGTTGGTAAGATTGCAGATGTTGCCCCACCAATATTACAGCCCATCAAAACAATCGTCATTACTGTATTAAGAAGAGCTTTGGTTGCTCTGTCCGTTACTTGGCTGAAAACTATGGTCAGAATAATACTGTAGAAAAATCCTGATACCATACCGCCGAGGCCTAACACCCAAAGATTATCCGCAAAGGCAATGCCGATAACTGCGAGTCCAAAAATTACATAGGAAACTGCTAAAAGCCAGTCCTTCAAGCGGCCAACCAAGCTACTAAAAACCGTCCCTGCCACAATCCCCATTATTTGCATCAAACTGAGAATCAGACTAGCTTGCTGAGCAGTCCCAATTCCCTTGTCCAAAACAATCTGTGGAATCCGAATGGTCAAGAAAGTATTGACATTGATAACAAAGAAAGCCAAAAATGCGAGGTATATTCCCATTTGCCACATTTTCTTATCCAGTTTGACCTTAGAACCACTATCATTTTTTAACTCGCTATGTGCCACAAACTCTTCTTGGGGGACAAACAATAAAAAGAGGGCCAAAACAACCAAAGCAAAGAGATAGACCACAAAGGCTGGTTGCCAGCCAAATTGAGTCAACCATCCTACCAATAGGGTCAAGCCTGCACTTCCCAACACTTCTGCCGAGCCGCGCAATCCCATCATCTGCATACGTTCTTGACCGGTGAAAAAATTACCAATAATGTTAATGGCTCGTGCATTTATCAGACCAATCCCTAATCCCAGCAAAATCCTAGCCAAGAAAATCATTGGGAAGGCCGACAAAAACATAGGCATGGAACCACCGATAGCAAGGAGTAACAACCCAAGAATGATAATATTCCGTTCAGAAATAAATCGAACAATCAGACCATTCATCAAGAGGGCTGCCATAATAGCAAACGAGGTAACTGTAATTAAGTTTTCTACTTGACTGGCCGCAATCCCTTCTCGGGCAAAATGGTCAATCATCTGTGGAATAGCAGGGGATACTGCAAATGTTGATACCAGCATGGTGGATAAGGCCAACAGACTGGCTTTTTCTAAAATTCTTTTCATAATACTCCCTTTCAACGTTCGTCTTTTACTATAGTATAGCAGATTTACTACAGAATAGATAGGCGAGTGAAGCTTTTATTCTATCTCATTTCATGCTATACTTATTTTAATAATACCCAAAGGAGAGAAGTATGTCTATAATTGAAAACCTTACAAAACCTGCCCATTTGATTGACATGGATGACATCATACGTGAAGGGAATCCAACCCTACGCCAAGTTGCAGAGGAAGTCCAATTTCCACTTTCTGATCAAGAAGTGATTTTAGGTGAGAAAATGATGCAATTCCTCAAACATTCTCAGGATCCTGTCATGGCTGAAAAAATGAAACTCCGTGGCGGAGTTGGTCTTGCAGCTCCCCAATTGGATGTTTCTAAACGCATCATCGCTGTTTTAGTACCAAACCCAGAGGACGAGGAAGGACATCCACCTGCCCAAGCCTACTCTCTACAAGAAGTATTGTACAATCCTAAAATCGTGGCTCATTCTGTCCAAGAAGCGGCTATGGAAGGGGGCGAAGGTTGCCTATCTGTTGACCGCGAAGTCCAAGGCTACGTAGTCCGCCACGCGCGTGTGACTGTTGATTACATGGACAAAAACGGAGAAAAGCACCGCATCAAACTCAAAGGCTTTAATGCAATCGTGGTCCAACACGAAATCGACCACCTCAACGGTGTCATGTTCTACGACCGCATTGACCCGGAACACCCATTTGCCGTTAAAGAAGGCATGCTGGTGATTGAATAAACTTAAGAAACTGACTGAATCTATTTTCAGCCAGTTTTTCTTTTCTATAATAAGTAGTGTTATACACGAAGTCAAAAATATTTTACAGTCTCGACTTTTACGTCCTTTTAAAAAATATTTTTGAGATGAGCACTATTCCTAGGACAATATTTATTGGTAATCCAATTAATATTGTTTCAGGAATGAGAGCTGACAATAAACGGTAATAATCCACTGGAGCAACTTTTAATATGTCTCCTGAAGTTATTCCTAATACTATGAAACAACCATATAAAACAATTGCTAGGTATTTCAAATACGACTTCTTTAAATATAGAAATACAACATAGCATGCAATTGCTGGCAGTAATATATAAAAGTAATTTAATAAAAAATGAATGCCTGTATATATTTTAATCTGTTCTACTCCATTATGAGTAGCGGTGTGTTTAATAAATGGTAATACAAAACTTAACAAAAAACAGCACTCAATGATATACTTTTTAACTTGCTTCATCATATCCCCCTAAGTAATTTCCCAACTCAACTTGCCATGTAGAACTACCTCTTTATAGATAGACTGTATATTCAGCGTATTTTCTAGTTGGCCAACCTGTATTCCCTACTTTAGAGAAACCAGTAGCGTAAGACCAGCTATTTCTAGTCCCAGGATTAAAAGTTCTTGACTGTTCGTCAGAAGTCACTCCTTGTATGACAAAGACACTAGATCCAGTAATGGACACGGTAGAATCAGATCTACTATAACCTCCAGATACATTTGTAATGTTTATATGTCCTGAATCATATTTTTTCCAATTAACAGTCATATTCAGTTTTACACTTATTGATTTATCCCAAGTACTGTTCGTCGAAACATTATCACTATCCGCATATACCTTTGTAACAAAAAATGAACTTAACGTATTTATGAATGAGTCTTTCTCACTTACGTTTTCCAAGTCTGAAAGATCAACCTGGTAAGAAGTAACCCCAGAAATTCCATCAATTTCTTCTGAAGTTATTTCACTCTCAACGATACCATCGACAACAAACGTATCCCCTTCAGAGTTTGTGAGTTCGACCATATTCTCCAGTTTATATATATTCTTTGACTCACTCTCTAATATGATCTCAGTATCTGCGATATTTTCTGGAATCTCCAATTCATAAGAATCTTTGTTTGAAACAATTTCAGTATTATTAATAAAATCACTCGACAAAGCATATGTATTGATAGGAATAAAAAATTGCAACAATAGCTATAACAAAGCTACAGTAATCGTTATTTTCTTCATTTTACCCTACCTCTTATAACTACGTAACCTATAACTAATCCTAGCAGTGCCAGAAATGTTACTTGAAATGACGGGTTACAAATCTTAGAACTGACAGACGAGCAAAGCCTATTCTACAACCTCCAATTTCTTATCAAACAGCACCAAACTGACTGAATCTACGGTCAGTTTTTTATGTGAGTACGAAAAAACGACTCTTTCGGATCATTCTCAATTATCTTAATAGTATTCCCCATGTCTATAATCCCAAGAGTTAAAATGATCAGACAAGTGCATCATGATTTTATCGATGTCCAAACCTTTACGGATGACAACTGGGCATGGGCTGATAGAACGGCTATCTGCACCTTGTTCTGGAATCAGTTTACCATCTTTGTCTACCATAGACACCATAACCCCTTGCTCATAGCGGGTTTCAATGGTCTTGTCTGGCTGGATAGATTCCACATAGTCATCCGCCTCGATAATCAAGTCTACTTTAGACGCGATACGCTCACCGATACCTTCTACCTTACCACGATTTCCCTTACCTGATGGATTGGCAGATGAAGCGTAGACCATACGGCCTTCTTTTTCCCACATTTCCTTGGCAATCTGCTCGCCAGCTACACCAAACTTGATAACAAAGCAAGAAGTCCCACGAACGTCGGTCATCAACTCTTCACGACCATCGCCATAGGCTTGCAACTTAGCATAAGCCTCTGGTTTCCAAGGTAGGATACAACCCAACAAAATGTCCTCATCCCAATGTTTTTGGTAGAAGGCATCAATCTCAGGCGTCATCTGCGCCAACTCACGAAGCTCCTCCATGCTGCCACAAAGGACCACACCCGGCTTATTACGCTTACGCTCTTTAGCGTCAAACTTACGCTCCAAGCCAGCCTTGTCAGCAGTCATGATGATGTAACCAACCTTCGTCGGGCAGACAATCACGCCTCCCTCACCCTTGATAACGTCAAAACCTTCTTGTGAAAGTGCGCCATCCCAGTGAATTTGTTTCGTCATAATAATTTCCTCTTTTCTTTTGTTTCATAGCAGAGCGACCTGCTTGTTTTCTTATCTTTATTTTATTCCTGCCAGTAACTTGGCCGATTCCTCTCATACTCCTCAATCAAATCCTGATACTGAAGGGTAATCCCAATATCATCTAGACCGTTGAGTAATTTGTGTTTCCAATCTGCATCGATCTCAAAATCAAATTCTCCGACTGGTGAGATAATCTTTTGCTGGTAGAGATCCACAGTCACCTCATCAGTTGGTGCCAGCGCAGCCAATTTCTCCCGAACCTCACGAGGCTGAACGATTGGCAAGATGCCATTGTTGAGGTCATTGTTATAATGAATATCCCCGAAGGAACCTGCAATGATAACCTTGAAGCCATAGTCAGCTAGTGCCCAAGCGGCGTGCTCCCTAGACGAACCTGCCCCAAAGTTATCCCCTGTAATCAAGATCGTTGCCTGACGATATGGTGCCGTATTAAAGATAAAATCAGGGTCCTCAGTGTACTTGTTATCCAAATAACGCCACTCATACATGAGGTACTTGCCAAAACCCTTCTTGTCAATCAGCTTAAGAAACTGCTTGGGCAAAATCTGATCGGTATCAATGTTGTCATTCATGAGTGGAACAGTCGTCCCAGAGTAGATTGTAAACTTTTCCATCAGACCACCTCCAAATCACGAACATCTACAAAGCGTCCTGCAATAGCTGCCGCTGCTGCCATGGCTGGACTACAAAGATGGGTTCGAGATCCAACACCCTGTCGATCCTCAAAGTTTCGGTTACTAGTCGATGCACAGTGGACACCTGTCGGCACCTTGTCTGGGTTCATACCCAGACACATGGAGCAACCAGGATCCCGCCATTCAAAGCCAGCTTCCAAGAAAATTTTGTCTAAGCCTAGTGCTTCTGCAGCTGACTTAACCGGCCTCGAACCAGGAACCACAATTGCAGTCACATGATCTGCCACACGTTTGCCTTCAACAATCTTTGCGGCCACCTGCAAGTCAGAAAGACGGGCATTGGTACAGGACCCCAGGAAAACATAGCCAATTTCGATGTCCTTTGGACTTTGTCCAGGCTGTAAGTTCATGTACTTATACGCTCGTTCATCGTTCATATCGCGAACTTCAGGAAAGGTCTCATCAAACGAGACTCCCATGGAAGGATTGGTTCCCCATGTTACCATCGGTGCTAGATTCGAAACATCCATTTCAATGACCTTATCATAAACTGCATCTGAATCAGATACCAGGGTTTTCCAATCAGCTACCGCTACCTCAAAGTCTTTAGGTCGTTTTTCCTTGTCTGCTAGATAATCAAAAGTGATTTGATCTGGGTTCATAATCCCCATCTTGGATCCGAACTCGATAGACATGTTACAAATCGTCATCCGTTCTTCCATGGTCAGAGCATCAATAGCCTCACCCACATACTCGACTACATAACCAACCCCCAGTGCCACACCATACTTAGCAATCAATGCCAGAACATAATCCTTGGAGTATATCCCCTTTTTCGGCTTACCTGTAAACCGTACTAAGAGCTTTTTGGGTTTGACTTGCCACAACGTTTGAGTCGCAAAGACATGCTCTACTTCTGTTGTCCCAATTCCAAAGGCAATGGCACCGAATGCTCCGTGGGTTGCCGTATGGCTATCTCCACAGACGATTAATTTCCCTGGCTGGGTCAAGCCAGTCTCTGGTCCCACCATGTGGACAATGCCTTGGTTGGCAGATCCATGTGGCGCATGTGGAATGCCGAACTCCGCCACATTGCGAGCTAAGGCATCCATCTGAGCCTTGGAAATGACATCACGAATATCATAAATATTAACCGTTGGAACATTATGGTCAAATGTACCAAAGGTCAATTCTGGCCGACGGACTTGCCGTCCAGCCTCTCGCAGACCATCAAAGGCCTGGGGACTAGTCACCTCATGGATATAGTGCTGGTCCACATAAAGGAGTTGGGGTTGACCTTCTTGCCCTGTAATCACATGGCGATCCCAGAGCTTATCGAAAATGGATTTTCCACTCATGGCGATCTCCTTTCAATCTGGGCTATAATAGCCTCCGTCATGTCTTTGGTAGAGGCGCTACCACCTAGATCTTTAGTAAAAATTCCCTGTGCAAAGACCGCTTCAACAGCTTGGCGAATGGTCTGGCCTGCTTGGACCAAATCAAAACTTTCTTCCAGCATCATGGCAACAGATAGAATCATACTGACCGGATTGGCAATGCCCTGACCTGCAATATCTGGTGCCGAACCATGGATAGGTTCATAGAGACTGGGACCTGCCACCGCATGACTAGCAGAAGGCAGAACCCCCAGCGTTCCTGTTAATACGCTGGTCTCATCTGACAAAATATCTCCGAAAAGATTTTCCGTCACCAAGACATCAAACCGACTAGGATTGGTAATCAAGAGCATGGCTGCACTATCCACCAACTGGTGCTCCAAGGTCACATCTGGATAGTCCTTAGCCACCTCATCCGCCACCTTCCGCCATAATTTTGACGTCGCCAGTACATTTTGTTTATCAATGCTGGTGACTTTTTTTCGTCTTTTTTGGGCTAGGTCAAAGGCAGTACGGACAACTCGTTCAATCTCTTTTGCCTGATAGGTATTGCTATCGCTGGCTTGGTCTGTTTCAAGGACATGCTCCCCAAAATAAATTCCTCCTGTCAGCTCCCTTACCATGACCAAATCCACACCGTCCAGCCGGTCGGCTTTCAGAGGAGAATAGTCTTTCAGGCTATCAAAAATTTTCACCGGACGGATATTGGCAAAGAGACCCAATTCCTTCCGAAGTTGAAGCAGACCTTGTTCTGGTCGAACAGCTGCATCATCATATTGAGGGCTACCGATAGCTGCTAACAAAATCGCATCCGCCTGACGGCAGGCTTGTAAGGTAGCATCTGGTAGCGGATGGCCAGCCGCATCAATCCCAGCTCCACCAAAAGCTCTCTCCTCAATCTCATAATCAAATCCTACTTGCCCAGTAACAGCCTTGAGGACTGCTAGGCCAGCCTCCATGATTTCAGGACCGATTCCATCACCAGCCAAGGTTACAATTTTTTTCGTCATATTTCCTCCTAGCTAGTTGGCAACTCTTTCTCAGATAGTTTCTTATCAATCTGTCCGCTATTTTCTTTCTGTACCATGACATTGGCATGAATATAGGCAATTGCAGAAGCCTTCAATACGTCAAAGTCAATACCAGAGGCATTAAAGACGGTTTCCGTTGCCTTGTTTTCTACGGCGACAAGCACACGCGCCTGGGCATCAATCCCATCAGTAATAGCGTCGATATGGTAGCGTTCTAAGCTGATTTCCTGCTGGAAGAATTGGTCAATGGCATTAAAGACTGCCTCAACCGAACCCTTGCCTGACTCCACAACAACCACTTCTTCCTCATCCTGATTGATGAAGGTAACTTGAGCCTGAATACTTCCGTCAGACTGACTATCCAAACGCAAATCTTTAAATTGGAAGCCATCACGATTGCTGATTTCTGTACCAGCTACCAAGGCACGAATATCTGCGTCCGTGATTTTTTCTTTCTTGTCCGCAAGGTTTTTAAAGCGAGCAAAGAGGCCCGCGACATCACTCTCTTCAAAATACAAGTCTAATTCTTTTAGTTTTTCCACAAAGGCATGGCGACCGGATAGTTTACCCAGTGGCAGAGAATTTTTCTTGACCCCTACCAACTCAGGTGTAATGATTTCATAAGTCAATGGATTTTTCAAGACACCATCTTGGTGGATACCTGACTCATGAGAGAAGGCATTGCCACCAACCACCGCCTTATTGCGTGGAATGGCAATCCCAGAAAAGCGAGATACTAATTCCGAAGTATTGAGAGTTTCCTTTAGAACAATCGGACTGGTCACATCATAGAAATCTTTCCGAATTTCAAGGGCAACAGCTACTTCTTCAAGGGCCGCATTTCCTGCTCGCTCACCGATACCGTTGATAGTTCCCTCGACACGACCGGCACCGTTTTTAATAGCTGAAAGGGTATTGGCAACAGCCATACCTAGGTCATTATGGCAATGCGGACTGAAAATAATCTCACGGTCCGACTTGATGTTTGTTGTCAAGTAACGGAAAATTTCTCCGTAGTGCTGAGGAGTCGTAAAGCCGACTGTATCTGGAATGTTGATGTAGGTCGCACCAGCATCTACCGCTGTTTGTACCACTTCTAGCAAATATTCCAACTCCGTCCGCGTCGCATCCTCTGGGGAGAACTCCACCACCTCAAAACGCTCACGGGCATAGCTGACATGTTCAGTGATTTGCGTCAAAATTTCTTCTTTGGTCTTTTGAAGTTTGAATTCACGGTGAATGGGACTGGTCGCAATGAAAACATGAATCTGCGGATACTTGGCATCTTTCAGAGCTTCATAACAAGCATCAATGTCTGACTTGACTGACCGAGCCAAGCCTGTCACAGCCGTCTTGGTCATGGCCGCCGCAATCTGACGAACCGCTTCAAAAGAATCAGGACTGGCCGCTGGGAAACCCGCTTCAATGGCAGAAATCCCCCATTTCTCCAACTGCTTGGCAATGGTCACTTTTTCCTTGATAGAAAAATTCACACCCGGCGTCTGTTCACCATCCCGTAAAGTCGTATCTAAAAATTCAATCACACGCATAAGAATACCTTTCTAAACAATACAAACTTCAATACTATCGTCTTTTAGTTTACTTTTAGTACTAGCTTCAACAGTCAGAGTAGTGACTATTGAAGGTGGAAAATAAAGCGAACAAGGTTCGCATCAAAAACCGCAGGCATAACTGGAGTTAGGCAAGGCGAGTTCAAATAATGATGAAATTATTTGAAGGTGGAAATAAGGAAACGAAGTTTCCTCATTCGTCGAAGTAATAAAAGTAAACTAAATGACGATAAAAAAGAAAACACCTCGAGGATTATTACCTGCGAGATGTTGTCAACAGCGCCCGCTTGGTAAGCCAAACAGGACTAATGCTACCTAGTGCACTAGCCCAACCGTCGCAACAACAAAGTAAAGTTTGTAGTGACTGGTTTCATTTGACTTTTTCCTTTCAGTGTTCTGGAACCTGTATTCACAGTCCAGCACTTTCATCTAAGGCTAGTATTTCATCAACTCATCGTTAGTTTTTTTCAAAATACGTCAGTATTCCCTCAAAAACTGCCTTGATTAGCGAAAAACTATCTCTTATATACAAGCACTTCACTTGTGAATACAGGTTCTTAGTTGTTTACAATAATACCTTACTTTTTTTCACTTGTCAATAGAAAAATGGAAATTTTCTGAAAAATCCGAACAGTACGGCAATTCATGCAAATTCACACAATAAAGCCAAGCTCTTTTTCAAAGCTCGGCTTTATTTATTAACTCCGTCTGGAACTTGAAAAAATGGCCACCAACAATACTGCTCCAAAGACTGACGGTACCAGAGCCATGCCAGCAAATTGCGGCCCCCAATCACCAAAGAGCAACTGCCCAATCCACGAACCAGCAAGCCCAAGGATAATATTTCCTAGACAACCACGACGGTCGTCTGACGAAGTAAGTGCTCCTGCAATCATACCAATTATGGCACCTGCGATAATACTTGTTAACATCTTATTTTCCTCCAACATTTACAAAATAAGACTGGTTGCCCAGTCTTAAAAGATGACTATTAGATAGCCCACTCACCGTCGCGGAAGATAGGGACGCGAGTTCCATCTGCACGAATGCCATCAATGTTCATTTTGTTTGAACCAATCATGAAGTCAACGTGAACATCAGAACGGTTGAGACCTGCTTCTTTCAACTCTTCTTGGCTCATTTCTGTACCACCTTCAATTGAGAAGGCATAGGCTTGCCCGATTGCCAAGTGGTTTGAGGCATTTTCATCAAAGAGAGTGTTGAAGAAAGTTACACCTGATTGAGAGATTGGGCTCTTATCTGGTACAAGGGCAACTTCACCCAGAGCGCGTGCACCAGCATTGTCAAAGACCAGTTTCTTCATGACTTCATCGCCTTTTTCAGCAGTCACATCTACAATCTCACCATCTTTAAAGGTTACTTTGATACCTTCGATAATATTGCCGTTATAGCTAAGCGGTTTTGTAGAAGTTACATAACCATCGGCCACACGATAGTCAGGTGCTGTAAAGACTTCTTCTGTTGGCATGTTGGCAATAAACTTCTCACCTTGGGCATTGATCGAACCAGCCGCTTCCCATAAGTGGTTTTTCGGCATACCAAGAACAAGGTCGGTTCCTGGTGCTGTGTAGTGCAATTTGACAAACTGCTCGTCGTTAAGAACCTTAGCTTTTGCTACCAAACGTGCTTCATGCTCTTCCCAGGCTTTGATTGGATCTTCTTCGTAGATACGGCAAGTCTTGAAAATTTGGTCCCAAAGCAGATCTACTGCTTCTTCGTCAGACGTTGCATTTGGGAAAACTTTTTTGGCCCATTCCAAACCAGATGCTGCAGCAAGTGTCCAGCTGATTTTGTTAGCTTGAGTGGCTTGACGCATTGGATTTAAGGCCTGGCTGATTGCGCGTGCACTGCGAGACAATTTCTCAGGATCAACGCCATCGTATGCACTAGGATCATCAGACAAGACAACCAAACGACTAGATTTGTGCTCTAATAAATAATTCATTTCAGCAACACGTTGTGGGTGGACTTGTTCTAAGCGTTCTACATCTACATTGACCAAACGTTCGCGAGCAATGACATCATCTGACCAGTTCACTAAGACCTCTGCTGCACCGAGTGCATAAGCTTCTTTAACAATCAAACGGGCCAACTCTGCCTGATCAACAGCAATTGTCAAATGGACTGTATGACCTGGTTGGACATTGATACCGGTTGATACCAAAAGTTTCGCGTATTTCGCCAGATTTTCTTTAAAATTAGGTAATACCATGTTCATCTCCTTAGGTTATTATACTAGATTATTGTATCATATTTTGGTAAAGGACAGATAAAAAAACTTCCTGCAAAACAGGAAGTTAGTGGGAAGGTTGTGTCATATTCACTAAAGCTTTACACTCAACTAGACAAGCTGACAAGGGATATTTCCAATTTTCTAAGCATAAAGTTTTCAGTTTGCATTTAGTACTAGCTTCAACTATCTGGGAGATAGTTGAAGGCTGGAGATGAAGCGAACGGAGTTCGTGTCAACGAGCCGCAGACATAACTGGAGTTAGGCAAGGCGAGTTAACAACGTAATAAAGCAAACTGTAAACTTTATTGGTTACCAAAAACCTTTACACGGTCACTATCCGCCATGTAATCTTTTTCCCCTGCTGGAGCTGCGATGCTACCGAATGGAGCTTGTGCACGAAGTTTCCAGTTAGCTGGGATACCGTATTTTTCAGCAACTTGTGCATCTACCAATGGGTTGTAGTGTTGAACGTTCATACCGATATTTTTCTCAGCAAATGCCAACCACACCGCGTACAAGTTGATACCGTGAGCTTGTTCAGACCAGATTGGGAAGTTTTCTGCATAGAGTGGGAAGCTTTCTTGCAAGCCTTTAACTACGTCTTGGTCTTCGAAGAACAAGATAGTACCTGCACCTGCAGCAAAGCTAGCCAAGCGGCCTTTAGTGCCTTCAAATGCTTCAGCTGGTGTTACTTTTTCCAATTCACTGTAAGCAATTTCGTTCCAGAAAGCTTCTGATTCAGCACCAAAAAGTACTACTGCGCGACTTGATTGTGAGTTGAAAGCTGATGGTGATTCTTTCATAGCTTTCTCAACGAGAGCTACTACTTCTTCATTTGATACTGGCAATTCTTTACCGAGTGCATAAATAGTACGACGAGTTTCTTGAAGTTTTGCAAAATTTGACATAGATTTCCTCTTTTCTGTTTATTACTATCTAGTAATTTTTATCACTATGTGGTGATTATACACCTATTCAAAAAAATAATCAAGAGTTTTGGCTTCTTTTTTTGTAAAAAATCACTGTCTCTCAAAATAACGAGAAACAGTGACCTTCCTTATTAAAACAAATCATCAAATAAACTCAACTGGTTGTCCTCTGGCATTTTACCCAGGATTCCCATTTCATCCATTTTTTCAACAAGCGTACCTGACAATCCTCCACGTTTTCGGAGTTCAGTCTTGGAGAGAAATTCTCCTTCAGCACGCGCTGCAACGATCTGCTTAGCAACGTTTTCACCCAGACCATCCATGGCAACAAATGGAGGGATAAGGGTATCTCCCTCAATCAAGAACTCTGTAGCATGAGATTTGTATAAATCTAATTTACCAAACTTGAAACCACGTTCCAGCATTTCATTGACCAATTCAAGCGTGGTATAAAGATCCTGTTCAACGTTTGAAGCTTCGTTGTTCTTCTTTTTGAGGGCAATCTCTTCCATCTTGGACTTGACTTTATCCAATCCACCTGACATGGTCGCCAAATCAAAGGCTTTCGCACGAATGGAGAAATATGCACAATAATAATATAGCGGATAATGAACCTTGAAGTAAGCAACTCGTAAGGCCATCATAACGTAAGCAGCCGCATGGGCTTTAGGGAACATGTACTTGATTTTACCACATGATTCAATGTACCAATCAGGTACCTTGTTGTCCTTCATGGCTTGGATGTAACCATTTCGCTCTTCCTCTGAAATCTTGAGCCACATCCCTTTCCGTACCCGTTCCATGATGTTAAAGGCCATTTTCGGTGGCAAACCAGCATGCATGAGGTACACCATGATGTCATCCCGACAACCGATAACCGTAGATAGGTCAGCAATCCCGGATTTGATTAAGTCTTGCGCATTGCCCAACCACACATCTGTACCATGTGATAGACCAGATAACTGAAGTAATTCCGAAAAAGTTGTTGGATGGGTTTCTTCAACCATCCCTCGAACAAAATTGGTCCCAAATTCCGGAATTCCTAACATACCAGTCGATGTCCCAATCTGTTCAGGGGTAACACCTAAAATTTCTGTTCCTGAGAAAAGGGCCATTACCCCTTTATCATCTGCGGGAATCGTCTGTGGATCAATGCCTGACAAGTCCTGCAACTTCCGAATCATCGTCGGATCATCGTGTCCGAGAACATCGAGCTTAAGAACGTTTTCGTCAATATCATGGAAGTTAAAGTGAGTAGTCTGCCAACTTGCGGTAATATCATCAGCCGGGTATTGTACTGGGGTAAAGTCATGAACGTCCATATAATTAGGAATAACAACAATCCCTCCCGGGTGCTGACCCGTTGTTCGTTTCACACCAGCTGCTCCTGCTGCTAAACGCTCCACTTCCACATCCCGGTAGAATTTTCCATAATCTCGTTCATACCCACGTACAAAACCATAGGCCGTCTTAGCAGCTACTGTACCAACTGTTCCCGCACGGAAGGCATATTCCTCACCAAAAATCTTACGCACGTCTAAGTGAGCAGATGGTTGATCATCTCCAGAAAAATTCAAGTCAATATCGGGAACCTTATCTCCATCAAAACCTAGGAAGGTTTCGAAAGGAATATCCTGACCATCTTTTCTATACTTTGTTCCACAATTGATACATACCTTATCTGGTAAATCAAAGCCTGAACCATAGGAACCGTCTGTAATAAATTCACTGTGCTGGCAATTTGGACAGACGTAGTGAGGAGGCATTGGATTTACTTCTGTAATCCCAATCATGGTTGCTACGAAACTAGAACCAACCGATCCCCGAGAACCAACTAAGTAGCCCCGTTCATTCGATCGTTGTACCAACATCTGCGATGCTAGGTAAATCACTGCAAACCCATTACCAAGAATAGAAGACAGCTCTTTTTCTATTCGCAAATCAATAATATCTGGCAAAGGATTACCATAAATCTTAAAGGCTTTTTGATAGGTTAATTCAGCGACTGTTTCTTCTGCCTTTTCAATATAAGGCGTATACAGATCCGTCTTCACGACTTCTACATCTTCAAACCGACTCAGCATCGCATTAGGATTGGTAATGACAATCTCACGAGCTAAACTTTCTCCCAAGAAAGCAAACTCGTCCAACATCTCGCTAGTCGTTCTAAAGTGAGCCTTAGGCAGTGGAGCTGGTTGGGCATTTTCCCCATTTCCAATGGTCCAGTTAATCGGTGCCCCTTGCCCTAGAGCCCGTACAATAATTTCTCGATAGATTTCTTCCTCGGGATCTATATAGTGAACATTCCCCGTCGCCAAAACTGGCAGTCCTGCCCTACGCCCTACCTCAATTAACTGCTTGATAGTTTCTTCAATCTCTACAATATTCTTAAACTGTTCCTTGGCAATCATTGGTTCATAAAGAGCTGGAGGCATAACTTCGATAAAATCATAGTAGGTAGCCTTTTTTACCGCATCATCCATTCCCTTGGACAGAAGCTCTTCAAACACTTCACCTTCTTGACAAGCTGTCCCTAGTATTAGTCCTTCGCGATGGGCATCCAGAACTGTTCTTGGTATGCGAGGAACACCTGCAAAATATTTAGTATTTGACAGGGATACGAGCTTGAAGAGGTTTTTTAAACCAACTTGATTGATGACATATAAAGTGGCGTGTTTGACACGAGCCTTCTTATAAGAATCTTCTACAATTAGTTCGGTATTGAGTTGGTTAAGATTCGCTATTTGATGTTTTTCAAAGGCATCCTTTAGGAAGATGAAGAGCAAGCGCCCCGTCGCCTCAGCATCGTAGTTCGCCATATGGTGATGTTCTAAGGCAACCCCAAATCGCTTTGTCAAAGCCCCCAAACCATGTCGCTTATAATCTGGATAAAGATTTCGAGCAAACTCCAAGGTATCAATCACAGGTTGACTAATCGTTGGAAGACCAGCCCGCTCGTAGTTGACATCCATAAAACCGACGTCAAAAGTAGCATTATGCGCAACCAAAATCGAACCCTGACAGAAGTCTTGAAACTCACGTAAGACTTGCTCAAGTGGTTTCGAGCCTCTCACATGTTCGTCCGTAATCCCTGTCAACTCAGTCGTAAACTGACTCAGCGGGTGACCTGGATCGATAAATTCATCAAATTCAGCAACGATATTTCCTTTATGCATCTTAGAAGCCGCAATCTGAATCAGGGAATTATTGACTGCAGAGAGACCTGTTGTTTCCACGTCAAAAACCACATAAGTGGCATCTGATAGCACCACATCTGCTACATTGTAGGCAATCGGAACAGAATCCTCAACGATATTAGCTTCCATTCCAAAGAGAGCTTTAATACCGGCTTTTCGCGCAGCATGATAACCATGTGGGAAAGACTGAACATTTCCGTGGTCCGTAATCGCCACAGCCTTATGACCCCAAGCTGCTGCACGCGCGATTAAATCCTCAACTGCTGGCAGGGCATCCATCGTTGACATATTGGTATGGGCGTGAAATTCAATACGTTTCTCATCATCAGGCATCAAATCCTTACGAATTTCTTTTTTGATCTCTTGAACTTCCTGTACATTCATGGTCAAATCACGCGTGAAATTATTGGTCTCCACGTTTCCACGAACCCTTAACCAGTTACCTTTTTTTACCATATCAAATTTTTGAGCCTCTTCTTCATTTTTAGCCCACTTCTGCATGGTAAAAGAAGATGTATAGTCGGTCATCTTGAAATTGATAATGACTCGTCCCGTCCTCGTGGTTTTCTGCTCAACATCAAAAACTAACCCTTCAAAGACAATACGATTTTCTTCACTGTTCACCTCAATCATCGGAGTAATATCCGCTTTCTCAATATTGACTTTAGCAGGACGGTTTTTCTTATATTCTGGGACAAATGGCTGATCTGCCTCTGGTGGTGGAGCCATTTGAGATAGTTGTTCCAGGGCTGCTAAATTTTCCTCATTAGCCTGCTGGTAAATTTCTTCATTTTGTGCATGGAAATCCTCTGCCTGTTGTTGCGTCATTTCTTGGCAGACTTTAATATCTACAGTAAGATTCCCAAAACCAAATCGCTTGTATTGTTCAACTAAATTCGGCAAATGATTCTTGCGAAAATGAGCTGTATCAATCGTTTCTGGTCCTTTTATCCACAGAACTCCGTCTCGATAAGTCACAGCAAGTGGCTGAAACAGTGCCTTGAACCCAGAACTCTGGCACAAATCTTCCATAAAAGCCTCCGGATAATAGGCTTCCACCAAACCCGCCTCAAAACTGTCCGCATCTGTTACCAAAGAAAATTGAATCTTGTTCCCTAGTTTTTCAAACTCTGTTTTCAAATGAGCCTTAAAGAGTTGATATTCTAAAAGTGGTAGGGGATTTTCAAAACGGAAGGTAAACTCCCATAATTTACTGACCTTGTGCAAGACCACTTTCTCAATCTTTGCAGTCGAAAAAGCCCCTGATTGTCGTACATCAAGAGGCATCCCGATTTGTTGAAGCAAAAGCTGAAATTTATCTGACATGACCATTTCCTTTGTAATTAGTTAGAATCATTTTACCATAAATGGAGGAATTTTTCTTGAACTAAGTGAGAGACTTTCTGGCAGGCTACCATCATTTAACTTGCTTTTTCAAGCTTCCTTGTTATCATAGAAATAAAAAAAGGCAGTTGCGTCAATAACTACCCAAAGTAGAACCGTTAAAAGGACCGTGACTATTTAATTTTAACTAAAGAAACAGCCGTTACTTGCCAAAGTATTGACGGCAATTCCTTTTTGTCATGTTCTGTGAAGAATTTATTGTACAAGCTGATTAAAACCATGGAAAAGCTACCAGAAGCTAGAATCTTCTGTACAACCTCAAAAGTGGAAACAGCATATTCTTGTTGTCGTGGGATAACCGATTATATCAACAAAGACTTGGCTATCATCAACCAAGTCTTTTTCTGTTTATTCATTTTCTTTAGTAAGAATTTGAAGAATTTCAAGGAGTTGATCTACATGAACTTCTACAGTATCACCTGTGCCCTTGATTTTCACTTCGACAATACCATCCGCTGCTTTCTTACCAACTGTCACACGGATTGGCAAGCCAATCAAGTCACTATCAGAGAACTTCACGCCGACACGCTCATTACGGTCGTCAGTTAATACTTCATATCCTGCACCAACCAAACTTGCTTCGATAGTCTGAGTCAATTCCATAGCTACTTCGTCTTTGACATTGACTGGAATCAAATGCACATCAAACGGTGCTAATTCTTTAGGGAAATTGATCCCCCAAGCGTAACGGTATTCGCCTTTAGGTGTCTTATTAACAAAGAGGCGAGCGTGTTGTTCAAGAACCGCTGACAAGAGTCGGCTAACACCAATTCCATAGCATCCCATGATAATCGGCATAGAACGACCATTCTCATCCAAGATGTTGGCATTCATGCTGTCTGAATAGCGTGTACCGAGTTTGAAGATGTGACCAATCTCGATACCACGGGCAAAGTTGAGAACACCGTGTCCATCTGGAGAAGGTTCGCCTTCCTTGACTTCACGAATATCCACATACTCAGTCACTTGGAAATCACGCCCTGCATTTGCACCTGTGTAATGGAAACCGTCTTCGTTGGCACCGACAACAGCATTTTTCACATCTTGCACCTTGCGGTCTGCAATAATCTTGATGTTTTCTGGCAAGCCAACTGGTCCAAGGGAACCAAAACCTGCACCGAAGATTTTTTCAGCATCCGCTGGGCCTGCTACATCAAAGAAATCTGCTCCAAGGTAATTTTTCAATTTAACATCATTGACCTGGTCGTTGCCAACAAGTAGGGCAACAACAGGCTCCCCATCTGCCATAAAGAGCATGGTTTTAATAGTTTGCTCTTCCGGAACATTCAAGAAGGCGGCCACTTCATCAATTGTTTTTGCATCTGGTGTAGCAACTTTTACTAATGTCTCTTCAGCAACCACAGCTGTCCGTGGTTTGTACTCACTCGTTGCCATCTCTAAGTTGGCAGCGTAGCCAGATTCGCTTGAGTAAGCGATGGTATCTTCACCAGATATAGACCAAGCCAAGAGTTCTGCTTTAATCGCTTCAAGGACATCCTCTGGGATTTCCTCAAAAGAAGCAACCGATTTATCCAAGACAACCCAGCGATTTAGATTGGTACGGTCTGGGGTGATAGCCATAAATTCTTGACTATCCTTACCACCCATTGCACCACCATCACCGATAATGGCCTTAAACTCCAAGCCTGCACGAGTGAAGATTGCCTCGTAAGCCGCCTTGTAGTCATCGTAGGTCTTGTCCAGACTCTCATAGCTAGCATGGAAGCTGTAGCCATCTTTCATGATGAACTCGCGACCACGGAGGAGACCATTACGAGGACGTTTTTCGTCGCGGTATTTTGGTTGGATTTGATAGATATTAAGCGGCAACTGCTTATAAGATTGAACTGCATCACGCGCTAAAAGGGTCACCGTTTCTTCGTGGGTTGGTCCCAAGATAAAATCAGAACCTTCGCGGTTTTTGAGTTTGTATAAGTCATCGCCATATGTTTCATAACGACCTGACTCACGCCAGATATCTGCTGACAAAAGCGCTGGCGCTAAAAATTCAATAGCATCAATTTTGTCAAACTCCTCACGCATGATTTTTTTCATTTTTTCAATCACACGGTTTGCCAATGGCAAATAGCTGTAAATACCAGCAGAAATCTGACGAACATAGCCCGCACGCAACATCAAAGCGTGGCTAATCACCGACGCATCCGAAGGCATCTCCCGCAAAGTAGGGATAATCAATTTAGACTGTTTCATAATTTAAGATATAAGTGCGTTAAGAAAACGAAACGAAAATAGGAAACCTAACGCAGTGCCTTTGGCACAAGGCAGGTTTATCTTTTTCGTAAAGTTTTTAGCACGCATTCAATTCCTTTCGTAGTTACTTGATTGGAAGACAAAGAATTATTTTTTCAAAACCCTCGCTGACGCTCGAGTTCAAATCTGAAACTCTCTGTTCCTTTCTTTTTCGTATTTTTCAGAACATCCTGCGTAGCACGCATTCAATTCCTTATATTAATTTCAATTTATTCTAGAAGAAAACACGTATAATGTCATTCCATGTGACTACTATCATAAGAACTACCATTACGGCCACACCCGCTAGGGTAATATAAGATTCTGTTTCTGGCTTTAATGGTTTTCTACGTATTGCTTCCAGAATATTCATCACAATTTTACCACCATCTAAGGCTGGAATTGGAATCAAATTAAATATTCCAAGGTTAATGGAAAGCATGGCCATTAGCCCCAATACAGATGCCAAACCAAATTCAGCAGCTTGGGCACTAACTTTATAGATGGCTACAGGACCACCCAATTGTTTCACATCAAAGTTTGCAATAAGATTTTTCAAAGCTGTTACAATCAAGAGTGCCGTCGCGCCTGCTTCTTGGAAACCACCGACTATTTTATCAATGAAGCCCGTCTTCAAGATTGGTGAAATCCCAATTCGATAGGTTCCGTCCACTTTCTCCGCAGTAACGGTCACATTTTTGGTTGCTCCATCATGTTCCACAACCAAATCAAAGCTTGGAGCAGTTGTTGCATCTTCCGCCGCCTTGCTAATGATCGTCGCGACTTCTATGTAACTGTCTGTTGCATCACCATTGACAGATAAAATTTTATCACCAGTCACAAGTCCAGCTGCTTGTAAGGCACCACCATCAGTAATAGTAACTGCATTGCTTGACGAATCGGGGACCCCACCTTGCATGAACATCAAAAAAATAAAAACTAAGATGCCCAAAATGAAGTTATTCATCGGCCCAGCAAAGTTGGTGATCAAGCGCCCCCAGACTGTCGCATTTTGGTATTGAACATCCAGTGGAGCAATTCGAACTTCAGTGCCATCTTCCTCGACAATCGTTGCATCGTGATCAACTTTATAAGTCTTGCTTTCTTCCAAGACCAAGCCTGTGATTTCTAATTTTTCTTCGAAATCAAAACTAGTCACATTCATCGGTAAGCTAAGGTTATCTAGCTGTTTTCCACTTAAATTTATCCGCGTCACAACACCAGCTTCATTCAAGCTGAGGCTGGCAGGAGTCCCTGTCTTAATCTCTGTCTTATCCTCACCCCAACCGGCCATTCGAACATAACCACCAAGAGGAAGAATACGAATCGTGTAAAGCGTCCCATCCTTACCTGTATGAGCGAAAATCTTTGGCCCCATCCCAATCGCAAATTCCCTTACAAGGATTCCTGCTTTCTTAGCAAAGTAGAAGTGACCAAATTCATGGACGACTACAATGACACCAAAAATAAAAATAAATGCTAAAATTCCCTTCATAGGACCTCCTTAAAATAGGCCAAAAAAGTGCATTATCGGAAAGACAAAAATCATACCATCGAAGCGATCCAATATACCACCATGTCCTGGAATAATTTTTCCAGAATCCTTTACACCAAAATGGCGTTTAATAGCACTTTCAACTAAATCTCCAAATTGTGAGAATATCGAGAAAATCACAACTAGCAACAACATCATGCCGAAGGAATAACCAGCCAACAAAGACTTATCGACAATCAAGAAAATGATAGCAACTACCACCGCAGAAAGAATACCACCTACAAAGCCTTCAACTGTTTTATTCGGTGAAACCTTTGGTAATAGTTTTCTGCGTCCAAACCGGCGTCCAATCATGTAAGCGCCTATATCCGTAGCCCAAACCAAACAGAGGGCAAAAAATACCTTATCTAGACCATCCATTCGAGCCAATACCAAGCTATGGAAGCCAATTCCTACATAGAAGCTTGATGCAATTGGAAAGACTACGTCTGAATAATTGTATCGACCAATATTGAAAACTGTAGCCCCAAGAAGAAGGAAGACTACAATCGCATATGCTGTATAGTTCCCATCTGTCGGCAAGAATGTTAGATAATTCTGTAACGGAAGCGTCAGTACTAGACTTGCCAACATGGCTAAAACACCTTCAATTGAATTCGGCGCTAGACGACGCATCTTAATCAGCTCAGCTGTCGCAATCATTGCTAATAAACCGACAAAAAATTGAAAGGCCATGCCTCCAGCTAGCAAGAAGGGAGTGAAAATAGCTAAAGCAATTGCACCAAATATCACTCGTTTCTGTAAATCATTTGTCATAACTTCTCCCTATACACCACCAAATCGTCTATGACGTCGGTTATACTCTTTAATCGCTAATTTGAGGGCATCTCCATCAAAATCAGGCCAAGCAACATCTGTAAAATACAACTCACTATATGCTGATTGCCAAGGCAGAAAATTGCTGAGACGGAGTTCGCCACTTGTACGGATAACTAGATCGGGATCGCGTAGCGCTGGTGATAAGGTCCCTGTATAGAGGTAGTCCGCAATTAATTTCTCGTCAATATCTCCAGGATTAAACTTGGCATCCAAGACATCTTGCGCTATGGCCTTAACTGCTCGAGTCACCTCATCACGACCACCGTAGTTCAAAGCGAAGTTGAGAATTAATCCAGTATTATTCTTCGTTTTTTGCTCAGCCTTATAGAGAGCATTAAGGGTGGCTTGAGGTAGTTTGGAATAGTCACCAATCATCTGAATTTTGACATTATTGGCATGGAGTTCAGGAACATACTTATCATAAAATTCCACAGGAAGGTTCATTATAAACTTTACTTCTTTTTCTGGTCTAGACCAATTTTCTGTAGAAAATGCATACACTGTCAATACTCGAACACCCAAGTCAGAAGCAGTCTTAGTAACTTTTTGTAGGGCATCCATACCTGCTTTGTGCCCCATAATACGGGGTTGCATCCGCTTTTTCGCCCAACGACCATTACCATCCATAATGACCGCAATATGCTTTGGAACTTCTATTGCCGTCTCAATGCTTTCTTTCTTTTTAAACTTAAACGTAAACATGCTATTTTCCTTCATTATATAATCGTTTCATTATACCATATTTTTTGCTAGGATAGCAAAAATCAGGCAAGTCTAAAACAAGAGAAAACCAAGGTTTCCCTCGGTTTCTCATCCTTATTCTTCAATAGCAGATTCTGGGGTTGCTTCTTTCGTTTCAACTGCAACTTCTTCAACTACAGCAGTTGATGTGTTAGAACTAGCGACACGATTACGAATCGCACCACGCTCAAATGTTAAATAGATACCATCGATATCAAGAACAACCTTTTTGTCATCTATTTCGTCGACAATACCATATAAACCACCAATTGTCACAATTTCATCACCTTTTTTGATTTGGTTCAATGCTTCTTGGCGTTGTTTTTGTTGTTTACGTTGCGAATAGAACATAAAGCCTATCATGGCAACCATGACAAGTGGCAAAAATAAACCTTCCATTTGTTTACCTCATTTTTTGTTTGATAAGCTTGATTATACCAAATTCTAAACAATAAAGCAAAATTAGACTTGGCCAAAAAAGACCGAACATTCGTTCAGTCTTCATACACTATTTTGCACTCCATACACTCTCAAGAATGTTAGTCTGTTCACGGCCAGGACCTACTGAGAAAGTTGAGATACGAACCCCTACCAATTCGCTGATGCGACGAACATAGTTGCGAGCCGCTTCTGGCAATTCATCCAAGCTACGTACACCTGTGATGTCTTCGGACCAACCTGGCATCTCTTCATAAATTGGTTTACAACGTTTCAATTGCTCCAAACTTGCAGGATAGTGGTCAATACGCTCACCATCCAAATCATAAGCCACACAGATTTTCACTGTTTCAAGGCCTGATAGAACGTCAATAGAATTGAGTGATAAGTTTGTAATACCTGATACACGACGGCTATGGCGCATGACAACAGAGTCAAACCAACCGACACGGCGAGGACGACCTGTTGTCGTACCGTATTCTTTACCGATTTCACGGATGCGGTCTCCGATTTCATTGTTCAATTCAGTTGGGAATGGTCCATCACCAACACGGCTAGTGTAGGCCTTACATACACCAACCACCTTGTCAATCTTGCTTGGTCCGACACCACTACCGATTGTCACACCACCTGCAACAGGGTTTGAAGAAGTTACAAATGGGTAGGTACCTTGGTCAATGTCCAACATAACCCCTTGCGCCCCTTCAAACAAGACACGTTTCCCTTGATCGAGAGTATCATTCAAAATTACAGAGGTATCGGTCACATATTTCTTGATTTCTTGACCATATGCATAGTATTCTTCAAAGATTTCATCAAATTCGATTGGTGTTGACTCGTACATTTTTTCAAATAGACGATTCTTTTCTGCCAAGTTTACTCGCAAACGCTCTGAGAAAATATCTTTATCCAAAAGATCTGCAATACGGATACCAACACGCGCAGCCTTGTCCATGTACGCAGGACCGATACCTTTGTTGGTTGTACCAATCTTGTTTTCGCCTTTTGATTCTTCTTGCAATTGATCCAATTTGATGTGGTATGGCAAGATAACGTGTGCGCGGTCTGAAATCCGCAAGTTATCTGTTGTAACACCTGAATTATGGAGATAGTTGATTTCCTTCACCAATGATTTTGGATTGATAACCACACCATTACCGATAACAGAAATCTTTTCTGGGAAGAAGATTCCTGATGGAATCAAGTGCAATTTATATTTAGTCCCGTCGATAACGATAGTATGCCCAGCATTATCTCCACCTTGATAACGCGCAATTACTTCAGCATTAGCAGATAAAAAGTCTGTGATTTTACCCTTACCTTCATCGCCCCACTGGGTTCCTACAACAACTACTGATGTCATACTCACTCTTTTTCTGAACTGGCTGACCAGTCCAGCCTTTCTTCTACTTCTGGCAGGAATCTCACCTGCAAGTTTCGTTTTACACATTATTTTATCAAAAAACGAACATTTTTTCAAGAATTTTCGTTATTTTCAATTATTGCGAACATTATAGTCAAATATTCTTTTTTTACAAAAAAATACTGAACAAATTACACCTCCAAACATTTTTAAAGAAGTTTTTATGAAGGATTCCCGAAATCTTTTATCACTTTCAATTGTTTTCAATGATATTTTCACAAAAAAACGTAGCAGAAATTTGTATTTGTCTATCAAACTAGATAAAATTGGAATAAGACTTTAACAGAAATAAGAAGGACTGAATATGTTACAGAAATTATCCCCAAATAGCCCTATTCTTCAGGCCACCTTCGGTATTGAACGAGAATCCTTACGCATCAATGCAAACCACAAAGTTGCTCAAACACCTCACCCAGAAAAGTTAGGTTCACGTAGCTTTCATCCGTATATTCAAACTGACTATAGTGAGTCACAAATTGAATTGATTACCCCCATTGCTCATTCCACTAAGGAAGCGAGACGATTCCTTGGTGCGATTACAGACGTAGCGATGCGATCAATGGATAAGAGCGAATACCTTTGGCCCTTATCCATGCCACCTGTCATTTCAGAGGACGACATCCAAATTGCTCAACTAGAAAGTGACTACGAATACCAGTATCGCATCGGCTTAGGAGAACGGTATGGTAAGCTCCTCCAGTCTATGTCAGGTATTCATTACAATTTTGAATTAGGAAAAGACTTAACCCAACAACTTTTTGAATTAAGCGAGGAAACAGATTTTGTCGCATTCAAAAATAACCTCTACCTCAAGTTGGCACAAAACTTCCTCAACTATCGCTGGCTCTTAACTTACTTATATGGAGCAAGTAGTTTAGCCGAAAAAGGATTTTTATCCGAGAAAGTCGGTTGCGTTCGTTCCATTCGCAACTCCAAACATGGCTATGTTAATGCCGAAGACGTTCATATTTCTTTCTCTTCTCTCGAACAATACGTGGCTGACATCGAACAAGCTGTCCAGTCTGGTCAACTATCCGCCGAAAAAGAATTTTATTCCTCTGTTCGACTACGTGGGGCCAAAACGAGTCGCGACTTTCTCAGCAAGGGGATTTCTTATCTGGAATTCCGTACCTTCGACCTTAACCCCTATGACCCGTTTGCTATTAGTCAAGAAACCCTCGACACCGTTCATCTCTTCCTCTTAGCCCTCCTTTGGCTGGACCAACTAGCTGACGTAGACAATGCTTTAACAAAAGCAGATAGACTGAACAACCTCATTGCCCTAAGCCACCCCCATACACCTCTACCTAGCGATGCTGATCCCACATCAATCTTGATTGCCATGAAAGCTATAGTCATGCACTTTGGACTGGACGACTACTATAGGCAGCTCATTGCACATGTGGAGGCAGCTCTTCAAGACCCGCGACTAACCCTTTCTGGAAAAATAGCAGAGCAGGTTAAAGATGGATCTCTGGAACATTTCGGCCAGCAACAAGGACAAGCCTTTCATGACTATGCTTGGACAGCCCCTTACGCCCTCAAAGGCTATGAAAATATGGAACTCTCTACTCAGATGATTCTCTTCGATGCTATCCAGATGGGCTTGAATGTGGAGATTTTGGATGAAGAAGACCAATTTCTCAAACTTTGGCATGATGACCATATTGAATACATCAAAAATGGCAATATGACATCCAAAGACAACTACGTGGTTCCTCTTGCCATGGCCAACAAGGTTGTCACTAAGAAAATTTTAGCAGAGGCTGGTTTCCCAGTTCCTGCGGGAGCAGAATTTGCAAATAAAACAGATGCCCTGCGCTATTATGGACAAATTTCCAGCTCTGCCATTGTCGTCAAGCCTAAATCCACCAACTTTGGCTTAGGAATCTCAATCTTCCAAGAACCAGCTAGTCTTGTAGATTATGAAAAAGCCTTAGACATTGCCTTTTCAGAAGACAGTCATGTGCTGGTAGAAGACTTCATAGCCGGTACCGAATACCGTTTCTTCATACTAGATGGAAAATGTGAGGCTGTCCTGCTCCGCGTCGCAGCTAATGTCATAGGTGATGGGCATTCAACTATCCGAGAATTGGTCGCTCAAAAAAATCAAGACCCTCTGAGAGGACGTGACCATCGTTCACCACTTGAAATCATCAATCTCGGTGAAATTGAACTACTTATGTTAGAACAGCAGGGCTATACTCCAGATACAGTACTTCCCGAGGGCATTCAAGCCTTTCTACGCGGTAATTCTAATATCTCAACGGGTGGTGACTCAATCGATATGACTGACCAGATGGGTGAATCTTACAAGCAATTAGCTGCCGACATGGCACGCGCAATGGGGGCCTGGGTTTGCGGTGTAGATTTGATTATCCCAGATATATATCAGGCAAACAGCAAAGAAAAACCGAACTGCACTTGTATCGAACTCAACTTTAACCCAGCTATGTACCTGCACACCTATACCTTTGCAGGACCAGGACAAAGTATCACACCAAAAGTTCTACGGAAACTGTTTGCGGAAATTTAACACTGAATGATCCATTGTCAAAAGCCTTGATAAGTAAATGAATCCAGAGGAACTTTTCTCTCAATTCCCACGAAATTAAAAGTTAGAGAGTTTACTTTCTTTCTAATGCGTTAAATAAAAACTGGCTGAAACGGTCAGTTTTTTCTTATGGTCGTCTCCTTTCCGCATTTTCTTTACTTGTGCTATAATTAAAGTTATGGATAAAATTATTAAAACACTATCAAAAAGCGGGCATTTCCGTGCCTTTGTGCTAGATAGCACAGAAACCGTGAAAACAGCCCAAGAAAAACACCATACTATGGCGTCGTCCACCGTTGCTCTGGGCCGCACTCTCATTGCCAATCAAATTTTGGCTGCCAATGAAAAAGGCGATACAAAAATCACCCTGAAAATTTTGGCCAATGGAGCCGTTGGTGCCATTATCTCCGTGGCCAATACCAAAGGTCAGGTCAAGGGCTACATTCAAAATCCAGACTTGGATTACAAACGGACAGCGACTGGCGAAGTCATCGTTGGACCTCTTGTGGGGAACGGACAATTCCTAGTCATCACAGACTACGGAACAGGCCACCCCTACAACTCCATGACACCCTTGATTTCTGGTGAAATCGGTGAAGACTTTGCCTACTTCCTAACAGACAGCCAGCAGACGCCTTCTGCGGTGGGACTGAACGTTTTGTTGGACGAAGAAGATAAGGTCAAGGTAGCTGGCGGATTCTTGTTACAAGTTTTACCAGGTGCAACTGAGGCTGAAATTGCCCGTTTCGAGAAACGCATCCAAGAAATGCCTGCCATTTCGAGTTTGCTGGCTTCTGAAAACCATATAGAAGCTCTGCTATCCGCTATTTATGGCGACGACGACTTCAAACGACTGTCAGAAGAAGAAATCGGTTTTGTCTGCGACTGCTCTAAGGACCGCTTCCTCGATGCTCTAGCCAGCTTGCCAAAAGCAGACCTGCAAGAGATGAAGGAAGAAGACAAGGGCGTGGACATCACCTGTCAATTCTGCCAGACCCATTACCACTTTGACGAAAACGATTTGGAGGAACTCATCAATGGCTAATCTTAATACCCCTTTCATGATTGGTGATGTGGAAATCCCCAATCGCTGCGTGCTGGCCCCGATGGCTGGCGTGACCAACTCGGCCTTCCGCACCATTGCCAAGGAAATGGGCGCAGGCCTGGTCGTTATGGAAATGATTTCCGAAAAAGGCCTTCTCTACAACAACGAGAAGACCCTTCATATGCTCCATATTGACGACAACGAATACCCTATGTCCATCCAGCTTTTCGGCGGCGATGCCGAAGGACTGAAACGGGCTGCCGACTTCATCCAAACCAACACCAAGGCTAATATCGTAGATATTAACATGGGCTGCCCTGTCAACAAAGTCGTTAGAAACGAAGCTGGTGCCAAGTGGCTCAAGGACCCCGACAAGATTTACCACATCATCAAGGAAGTGACCTCAGTCCTCGATATTCCCTTGACTGTTAAAATGCGGACGGGTTGGAACAATACCGACCTAGCGGTCGAAAATGCCTTGGCTGCAGAAAGTGCCGGTGTGTCTGCCCTGGCCATGCACGGACGGACCCGCGAGCAGATGTACACAGGAACCGTTGACCTGGAAACCCTCACCAAGGTGGCTGGTAGCCTGACTAAGATTCCTTTCATCGCAAACGGCGACATCCGCAATGTAGAAGATGCCCGTCAGCGAATTGAAGAAGTCGGGGCCGATGCCGTCATGGTCGGACGGACTGCCATGGGCAATCCTTATATCTTCAACCAAATCAACCACTATCTTGAAACTGGAGAAGTCCTACCCGACCTCTCCTTTGAAGATAAACTCGAAGTCGCCTTCGACCACCTGAACCGATTGACCAATCTAAAAGGCGAATCCATCGCCGTACGTGAATTCCGTGGTCTTGCCCCACACTACCTCCGTGGTTCAGCAGGTGCTGCCAAGATCCGTGGCGCCGTTGCCCGAGCAGAGACTATCGAGCAGGTCCAAGAACTCTTTGACCAAGCTAGAGAGGCCTATCAAGAACGGATTGCCAAATGATAAAGAAGAGGCTGGGCAAAAACTAGCTTCTCACAATAAAAAAACGAGCAGTTCCAATTAGGAGTTGCTCGTTTTCCACTTC
>NZ_JBMVJC010000029.1:0-28367 GCF_049893385.1 Streptococcus sp. VTCC 12905
TTACAGGGCGAAGACTGCACTTGTCCAGACTGTCATGGACAGTTGAAAGAGATTGGTTCTACTGTTCAACGACAAGAGTTGTTCTTCATTCCTGCACAATCGAAAAAAGTAGAGAAAAAGGTAGGGTTTGAATTGAAATATAATGCAATATACTGCATTTGATAAAAAGAAAAAACGCTTAAAATCAGCGTTTCTCTTATGTATTGATTCGTATTGAATGCTTACTTCACTTCAGTAAGGGTAAAATCATTTGGATCTGCTTTGTTTACCATCATAATGTTCCTTTAATGACATTGTAATAAAGTAAGCATTACTACAAAGTAACTAATTTTAGAAATTATACCTTATTTATAGAGTGAAAAAGCTTCTATAATAATGATAAAATGGGATTTTTGTGTTTAAAAAACTACAAGAACCAAACTCAAAATCCAGTGTCCGCAAGGACGTGCCGGTTCGACCCCGGCCGCCGGTATAGTTTAAAAGACAAGGTTTTGGGACCTTGTCTTTTTGTTTTGAGGTTTTAAAATTTTCAGTTGAGTTACTAAAAATTACTAATCTCTTTATCTAGTTGGTTAATCTGACGGAGTATAATATGTACAACTTTTTGATTTTTATTCACCATTTTCAACTAAACTCTTTAATTCTAAATGTACTTTAATGTCCTCAAGTTCTACCTTATTTTTTCGTCTCAGTCTAGTTTCTAGTTTTCGAGTCAGACTAGAACTTACTTTGACAAGTTAGCTTTTAAATATTTTTTATTTTTTTCTTGTTTTTTTTTTTATTAGCATGATATACTTAACAAGTTAATTAAAAGGTTAAGGATGTGCTTATGAGCCAATTTGCATTAGATATTGAGAAGTGTTTGCATGAAATAGTTTTGAGTTCTGAGAACCAGTTGGAAATATTGGTTGGTTCTTGTCAAAGTACGGTGAAGTTGACGAATACGCAGGAGCATATTTTGATGCTTATTGAAAAAGCTGCCTATACTAATACTGAAATTGCAAAGCAGCTGAATGTTAGTCAAGCTGCTATTACAAAGGCTACTAAATCTTTGGTTGCTCAGGGTTTATTAGTAGCAGTAAAGGATTCAAAGGATGCACGTATTGTTCGTTTTAGTCTGACTGAGGCTGCAAAGCCTATTGCTGCGGAGCATGCGCATCATCATGCACATACTTTGGAAGCTTATGAAGAACTGTTAGGTAGTTATAGTCTTGACGAACAAGAGCTTATTGCAAGATTTTTGAATGAGTTAGTGGAGAAAATTAGAAAATAAATGAGATATATTACTGTGGAAGATTTGTCGTTTTACTACGACAAGGAGCCGGTTTTGGAAAATATTCACTACCATTTAGATAGTGGTGAATTCGTTACATTAACTGGTGAGAATGGGGCGGCGAAATCTACTCTAATTAAAGCAACTTTAGGGATATTAAAGCCAAAACATGGAAAAGTCATTATTGCAGAAAAAAGTATAAAAGGTAAGAAATTACGAATGGCTTACTTACCTCAGCAGATAGCAAGTTTTAATGCTGGCTTTCCGAGTACAGTTTATGAGTTTGTAAAATCTGGTCGTTATTCTCGGCAAGGGTGGTTCCGTCGATTGACAGCCCATGATGAGGAACATGTTCGGATAAGTCTGGAATCTGTAGGGATGTGGGAGCATCGTGAAAAACGTTTGGGAGCATTGAGTGGTGGTCAAAAACAACGAGCTGTAATAGCACGTATGTTTGCTTCGGATCCGGATATTTTTATTTTGGATGAGCCTACTACTGGTATGGATGCAGGGACAAAGGATGCCTTTTACCAGCTCATGCATCACTCAGCCAAAAAGCATGGTAAATCTGTATTGATGATTACTCACGATCCCGATGAATTGAATAAATACGCTGATCGTAATATTCACCTGGTTCGTGATCAACAGTCTCCTTGGCGTTGTTTCAATGTTCATGAAACAGATGAGGAGGTTGTCCATGTTTGATTTATCTGTATTTAATTACGACTTCATGCAACGCGCTTTTCTGGCGATTATTGCCATGAGTTTCTTTTCACCAATCCTAGGGGTTTTCTTAATCCTTAGGCGTCAAAGCCTAATGTCAGATACCCTCAGTCACGTTTCTTTAGCTGGTGTTGCATTCGGTTTGGTTTTGGGTATTTCGCCTACTCTTTCAACAGTACTTGTTGTAATTGTAGCAGCTGTATTTTTGGAATATTTGAGGACTATTTATAAAAACTTTATGGAAATCGGAACGGCAATTCTCATGTCGACTGGTTTGGCGATTTCGTTAATTGTTATGAATAAATCAGGAGGAAAGTCTGGACTTAGCCTGGAACAATATCTTTTTGGTTCGATTGTAACAATCAGTCAAGAACAAGTAGTTGCTTTATTTGTGATTGCTTTGATTGTCATTCTATTGACGTTGTTATTTTTACGTCCTATGTATATTCTTACCTTTGATGAAGATACCGCATTTGTAGATGGATTGCCTGTTAGAGCTATGTCTATTGCCTTTAATGTAGTTACTGGTGTTGCGATTGCTCTTATGATTCCTGCTGCGGGGGCTTTATTGGTTTCAACCATTATGGTTCTACCTGCTTCTATTGCCTTACAACTTGGTAAGAGTTTTAAAGCTGTTATCTTTACGGGGATGGCAATTGGCTTTTTAGGAATGGTGACAGGTTTGATGACATCCTATTATGCAGAAACTCCAGCAAGTGCAAGTATTACCTTGATTTTCATTAGTTTTTTCTTACTGGTGAATGTTGTTCAAAAATTTAGAAAATAAGGAGTAATGATGAAAAAAGTTGGATTGATATTCGTGTCTATTTCAGCTTTGCTTTTAGGAGCATGTGGCAATAGCACAGCTTCTGAAGATGGGAAGCTAAATATTGTAACAACCTTCTATCCTGTTTATGAATTCACTAAGCAGGTGGCAGGTGATGAGGCAAATGTTGATCTGTTGGTTAAGGCTGGAACAGAAGTTCATGATTATGAACCTTCAGCAAGAGATATTGCTCGAATTCAAGAAGCTGATGTTTTTGTTTACGAAAATGAAAATATGGAAACATGGGTTCATGATGTTGAGGAATCTATTGACACCTCAAAGGTCAGTGTGATTAGAGCAACGGAAGGCATGCTCTTGTTACCCGGTAGTGAAGAAGGTGAGGATTACGACCACAGTGAGGAGGGGCATAGCCATGCTTATGATCCGCATGTATGGTTGTCTCCAGCCCGTGCAATTACTCTTGTAGAAACTATTCGAGATAGTTTGGTAGCTAAATACCCAGAAAAGAAAGATATTTTTGAAACAAATGCGGCAGCCTATATTGAGAAATTAGATGCTTTGGATGCTAAATATTCTGAGACACTATCTGCCGCTAAACAGAAGTATTTTGTTACACAACATACAGCTTTTGCTTATTTGGCTTTAGATTATGGTTTGAAACAAGTTTCAATCACAGGTGTTGCTGCGGATGAAGATCCTACCCCTTCGCGGTTAGCCGAATTGACCGACTATATCAAAAAATATGGAATCAAGTATATATACTTTGAAGAAAATGCGTCGAAATCTGTTGCTGAAACACTCGCAAATGAAACAGGTGTTCAGCTGGATGTTCTGAATCCTCTTGAAAGTTTGACAGATGAAGATATGAAAAATGGTAAGGATTATATTTCTGTTATGGAAGATAATCTGACTGCCCTTGAAAAAACAACTTCTCAAGTTGGTTCTGAAATTTTACCAGAGGATGGGGCTGAGACTCCACAAACGGTCTATAATGGGTATTTTGAAGACAGTGCTGTGAAAGATCGTACACTTTCAGATTATGCAGGCGAATGGCAATCTGTTTATCCATATTTGCTTGATGGGACCTTAGATCAAGTCTGGGATTATAAGGCTAAACTGAAAGGCGATATGACAGCTGATGAATATAAGGCATATTATGATACCGGGTACAAAACAGATGTTGATCAAATTAACATTACAGATAACACAATGGAATTTGTGGTAGGCGATAAGAAAGAGAAATTTACTTATAAGTATGTGGGTTATAAGATTTTGACTTACAAAAAAGGAAATCGTGGCGTTCGTTTCTTGTTTGAGGCAACAGATGCAAATGCTAGAAACTATAAGTATGTTCAATTTAGTGATCACAATATTGCACCAGTAAAAACCGGTCACTTCCATATCTACTTTGGTGGAGAGAGTCAAGATAAGCTTTTGGAAGAATTGGAAAACTGGCCGACTTACTACCCTGTTGGTTTGACTGGTTTGGAAATCGGTCAAGAAATGCTGGCTCATTAAGAGAAAAGAAAAGGCTGAACGAGAAGTTCGGTCTTTCTTCTTGACATTTTTTGACTACAGTTGTAAACTATATTTGTAGAAATGGTTAGATGGAGGTGAGATTTTGGAGCAAGCTATTTCAGCTGCAGAGTGGCAGGTGATGCGGGTTCTGTGGGCACAGCCGGGAACGACTTCCCAGGAAATTATTCAGGCCTTGCAGGAAGGATTTGATTGGCAGGCGACGACCATTAAGACACTTTTGGGGCGACTGCGGAAGAAAAACTATTTGCGTATGGCCAAGGAAACAAGCAAGTATCACTATTATCCGCTGATTAGTGAAGAGGAACATTTGCAGGGGCAGGTGGAGCTCTTATTGGCTACCATATGCTCCACGAAGCAGGGGCAACTAGTTGAAAAGCTGCTGGACACAGGGACATTTTCCCAAAAAAGCCTTGAGAATATTGTCAGCAAAATCTCGCAGTTACAAAAGACGGCACCTGAGAGTATTGTCTGTCAGTGTCTGCCAGGTCAATGTACTTGTGGTCATCATCACACACTTCAAAAATCGACATAAGGTGTGTTGATTAAATGAGTGTAAAATTTGGGTGGTGTTACTTGAAAATGAGTAAGTACCAGAGTTCAATCTTTGGCTTGAGGATGTGAACAGAGTTTGCTCAATTTGCAAACCTTTAGAGTTGTGCTACTTTTTATTTTTATTGTGTAAGAACGAGGAGAAAGAACATGAAACAAACCTTGAAATTGAAAAATTTATCTTGTCAAAACTGTGTGAAGCATGTGACAAATCATATCTTGGACTTGGACGGGGTGGAAGAGGTGAAAATCCAGCTGGATCAGCAGTTGGCGGAGGTGGAAACCTCTGTGGCCTATGACTTGAAACGGTACCAAGAGGTGTTGGATGATACAATCTATGAAGTGGAAGAGTTGGTATAAATGAGATAAAAAATAAGGAGAGATTCTAAAATGATCTCTCCTTATTTTTTATTCGACATCCTTGTTTCCAAATAGATTTGGAAGCTGTTTGAATAGTTGCCCCACATCTAATTGATTTTCTTCGGCTTGGCTAGCTAACTGTAGGCTTTGTTCCAATGTTTCTTCATCTAGATATTTTAACTTGATGAGGCTACCTTTCACAGCTGTTGTAGTAAAGAGGTTTGCCTTTGGCTCCATATCAATCACAACATTTATTTTTTGTTTTGCATACTTGGCATCTGCTGTGAGAATTTCCATTGCTGGTTTGAAACCGACTTCTTGCAAGTGTTCGCGAGCCTCTGGAATGGTTAGTCCTATGAGGTTTGGAATTGTAACTTCTTGATTACTCGCATCAATAATTTCTTGGTTGATATAGTAGAGTTTGATGAGGCTTCCTTTATCGAATTTTCCTGCTTTTGGAATCATATCAACTACTTCATTGTCTCGAGTAGTTTCCTGGCGGTATTTTTTATTCGGTTTCACCAGAGTGAGAGTGACTCGAAAACCAATTTCTTCAAGGTGGCGTTTGGCTTCCTCCACAACTAAGTCGATAACATTAGGTACCTGAATTTGACTCAGATTTTTTTCGTGTTGACGGTCTAAAGCTTTATCAAGAATAGGAGCTGCAGCCTGAACAGTATCCCCGATTATTTTTGTAGTATCAGTGATAATATCAACAAGCTTATTCAAATTTTTAGCAGGTTATTCTTTTGAGCCATCTTTCTCTCCTCAATCTTGTAGCATATATGTATTATTATAAAGCACTGGTGAGCTTTTTATCAATAAACTCAAAATATCTTATCTGAAAAATATCTTTGTCGGGCTGCTTTTTATAATGCTTTGAGAAAATGAGTCAAATCCAGTTGCACTTGTGCAAGCGAAATTTGGTCCCAGAAGCCATCTGATTGAAAGCGTGGGATGAGATGAACATGGAAATGGGTGCCAGTGTCAAACAAGCGATCGTTGCAAGCTATGGTCACACCGTCAATTGCCAATGCTTGATAGAGTTTTTCAGTTAACAAGACTTCCAAGTCAGACAGTTCATAGCGAATAGCAGGAGGGACTTGGCTGAGCGTGTCATAGTGTTTCTTGCTGATAATCAGTAGATGTCCAGTTTGGACAGGGTCAATATCCCAGACTACTTTGAAATGTTTCGTCTGGTAGAGAATGGCATTTTCATTGAGTTGGTGGCAAAAAATGCAGGTCATATCTTTTCTCCTAGGTTAGCAGAAAAGGAAATCACATAGGATTTCCTTGAAAAATGTTAATAAGTCAAAACAGAATATTTCTTCTTACCACGACGGATAATGGTCAACTCGCCGTCAATCTTGTCGCTGTCAGAAAGAGTGTAGTCCAAATCCTGCACACGTTCACCGTTGACATAGATGGCACCATTTGCTACATCTTCACGAGCTTGGCGTTTTGAGTTAACAATACCAGAGGTAACCAAGAGTTCAACGATGTTGAGGTTGTCTTCAGCCTGTACAGCGTAGTTTGGAACGTTGCTAAGCCCCTGTTTGAGTTCTTTTGCGGATAGGTTTTTGATATTGCCAGCGAACAATTGTTCAGTAATGTTAAGGGCTTGGTTATAGGCTTCTTCACCATGAACTAATGTCACGACTTCCTTAGCCAAAATTTTCTGAGCCAAACGTTCATGACGGGCTGCATTAAATTGTTCTTCAATCTCTGCAATCTCATCTAGTGATAAGAATGTAAAGATTTTCAAGAAACGAACGGCATCGTCGTCCATGACATTGAGCCAGAATTGGTACATTTCGTAAGGAGAAGTTTTATCAGCATCAAGCCAAACAGCATTACCCTCAGACTTACCAAATTTCTTACCGGTTGAGTCAGTGATGAGCGGAACAGTCATCACGTGACCAGTCCTATCAGCTTTGCGACGTAGCAATTCCGTGCCGGCAGTCATATTGCCCCATTGATCTGAACCACCAATTTGCAATGTAACATTATGCTTATCATTCAACTCATAGAAATCATAGCCTTGCATGATTTGGTATGCAAATTCAGTGTAAGAAATTCCTGTTTCAATTCGTTTTTTAACAGAATCTTTGCTCATCATGTAGTTGACAGTGAAGTATTTACCGACATCACGAAGGAAGTCAATGAAGCTAATATCTGAGAACCAGTCGTAGTTATTGACCATTTCAGCTCTGTTGTCACCATTTTCAAAATCCAAGAAGCGAGAGAGCTGACCCTGGATCTTTGTTACCCAACCGTCTACTGTATCTTTGGTTTGCAAGCTACGTTCCGCGTCTTTAAAAGATGGATCACCAATCAGACCTGTAGCACCACCAACAAGAGCATAAGGTTTGTGCCCAGCTAATTGTAACCGACGGCTTGTTAGGATGGCAACCAGATGGCCTAAATGTAAACTGTCAGCTGTTGGATCATAGCCTGTATAATAAGAAACTTTTCCTTCAGTTAATGCTTTTACCAAGGCTTCTTCGTCTGTCGTTTGAAAGACTAGGCCGCGAGCTTTCAGTTCTTCAAAAATGTTCATGTAGGCTATCTCCTTTTGATTGAATAGTTAGGACCCAAGTCATGTTTTAAAGTATTTGGGTCGAACTTTGTATTAAAAAATTCCTTCCTATTATACCATGAAATTGCGGAAAATATACAAAATTTGGTATAATTGAGTGATAAGGAGTTTTTATGAATAACAAATCAGAAAAACAAGATTTAAAAAAGAAAGTTGATATTCATCAGTTAGAGAATGGTTTTGGAATCTTCCTTCGGACCCTTAAATTATTGATTAATTCGATAGTTGTCTTAGGAATTTTAATTGCTATTTTTGGTGGTGGGGTCGGAGTGGGCTTTGTTGTTAGTCTTTTCGACAAAGTTGAAGTGCCAAAAACAGAAGAGTTGGTTGAAAAGGTATCGGAAGTTAGTCGTATTTCAACGGTAACTTATTCAGATGGTAGTTTAGTTTCAGAAGTAAATTCTGACTTATTACGTATACCAGTTACGTCTGAAGAGGTTTCGGATTATCTAAAGCAGGCTGTTATTGCTACAGAAGACGAAACCTTTGAGACGCATAATGGTGTTGTACCAAAAGCAGTATTACGTGCTGCTTTAGGATCTATCGGACTAGGATCTTCTAGTGGTGGCTCTACTTTGACCCAACAATTGATCAAACAACAATTGGTGGGTGATGCTCCAACCTTTACGCGAAAGGCTAATGAAATCATTTCTGCTTTAGCTTTAGAGCGAAATATGACAAAAAATGAGATATTAACAATTTATTTGAATGTCTCTCCTTTTGGACGAAACAATCAGGGAAAAAATATTGCAGGTGTAGAGGCAGCTGCAAGAGGGATCTTTGGAAAAACGGCTAAGGAGTTAAGCGTCCCACAGGCTGCTTATATCGCTGGATTGCCTCAAAGTCCTATTGTGTATTCTCCGTATGCTTCAGACGGAACACGGAAATCGGATGATGACATGATTTATGGAATTGAGCGTTATCAGGACGTTCTTTATAATATGTATCGAGCTTCTTTTTTGACTAAAGAGGAATACGAAGCTTATAAAGATTATGATATTAAGCAAGATTTTATCGCCCCTGCACCCATCGCTTCAGATACAAAAGACTACCTCTATTATGAAGTTATGGAGGAGGCACAGCAGGTCATGTTTGATTATCTCGTTAAACGGGATGCAGTTTCTGAAAACGACTTGAAAAATGATGATATAAAATCATCATATGAGGAGATGGCGACTCAGGAATTAAGTCAAGGGGGATATATTATAAAGAGTACCGTTGATAAAGGCATCTATTCTGCAATGCAATCTGTCGTAGCGAATTACGGTTCAGTTCTAGACAATGGAAATGAATATGTTGAGACAGGAAGTGTTTTGATTGATAATAGTACAGGAGCTATTCTAGGATTTATTGGTGGTAGAAACTTTGCAACAAATCAAAATAACCACGCCTTCGACACACAACGGTCACCTGCTTCTACTATTAAACCATTGTTAGCTTATGGTATTGCTATTGATCAAGGATTGCTAGGGTCTGCAAGTATTCTATCTAATTATCCCACAAACTTCTCAAGTGGTCAGCCAATTATGTACGGCAGTAGTAAAGGTACTGGTATGATGAATTTACAGACTGCTATTGATATGTCTGTAAATATCCCGGCTTTTTGGACTTATAAAATGATTCAAAACGCAGGGGTTAATGCTAAGGATTACATGGAAAAAATGAATTATCATATTCCAATGTATGATATTGAAAGTGTGCCATTAGGCGGAGGGGTTGAAATCTCTGTATTGACGAATACCAACGCCTATCAGACTTTAGCCAATGGCGGTGTTTATAATAAGCACTATATTGTTGAAAGTATCACTGCATCGGATGGAACGGTGGTATACCAGCACGAAGCTGCTCCCGTTCAAGTGTATTCAAAAGCTACGGCAAGCATTATGAATATGTTATTACGACAAGTGATTAATTCTGGTTACACCTCAACATTCAAAAGTCGATTAAGTAGCTTGAATCCTCAAGCCGCAACATCTGACTTCGTTGGAAAAACGGGTACAAGTAATGAGGTAAATGATGTTTGGTTAATGTTATCTACTCCGAAAGTAACGTTAGGAACATGGGTGGGGAATGATGACAACTCAGAAATGTATGTCTGGACAGGATACTATAATAATTCACAATACGTTGCATACCTTGTGGATGCATTATACAATGTCAAATCGGATATGTTTTCAGGTAAGTTTGAACTGGATAGGAATGTCATCTCCTCTAATGTTGTATCTTCTACTGGTCAACGTGCCGGAACAGTTCAGGTGAATGGTCGTCAAGTAACGATTGGTGGTGCGACCACAACAAGTTATTGGGCCAAAAACGGTGCACCAGTAACCAATTATAATTTCATGGTTGGCGGGACCGACAACGATAAACGTCAGGCTTGGAATACTATAATTGGGTCGCAAACGACCACATCAAGTAGCTCAACTCAACGCAGTAGCTCTAGTCGAAGCAGTGGAACAAGTTCTTCGAGTTCAAATAATGACCAAGATACAGACACTCAGACATCTAGCAGTGACTAATCTTTTAGGGGTTCAAATCGAAGCGCTTGTTCCATATAATTAGATAATGATTCAAAATTAGAGTAGATTACGTGGTTAACATTGTAGAATTTATCTCAAGAGCAAGATAATAGTTTTATGACGATCTCAGGCAAAAAGACAATTCAGCTCGATTGATTACTTTCGAATGATATCCAAGATACAGAACTGATTCATTTCTTGATTTATTCTAGTTCTTGTGTTATAATTGTATAAATTATTTGTCGTGTGTCTTGTTTGAAATATTGTCCAAGCAAGGCTTGCAGCAGTTAAATCACACTTTTTAAAAGGAAGATTTAGCTGCTCTTTTTGTGTCTATGAAGAAGTTCTTTGAGAATTGTTACCTATTCTTAAAGATTCTAAAAATTCAGAAAAAGCAAGCGCAGGTCATCACATGCTGAATATAATTGAACTCGGGCTATACTCCTGTAGAAAAAGATACATCTCCTTGCAATCTTTTGATTGCTTTGTCGATGTCCTATTTTCTTTTGGAGTGTTTGACGCCCTCGTATCTTTAATTGAACTCGACCTAAAACCTGTGTGAAAAAGATAGAGCTCCTCGTGTCTGGTGACACGGCGTCACTCTCCTATTTTCACTTTGGTTTTCACGGTCTCGTATCTTTTAATTGAACTCGCCTACAACTCTGTGAAAAAAGATAAACAGCTCCTAGGAGGCTTGCCTCCGTCGTCGTGTTTCCTATTTTTCTTTGAGTTGTTTACGGCTTAGTATCTTAATACAAAGGAGAAAACTTTTGGCAGGACATGAAGTTCAGTACGGTAAGCACCGTACCCGTCGCAGTTTTTCAAGAATCAAGGAAGTTCTTGATTTACCAAATTTGATTGAAATCCAAACGGACTCTTTCCAACACTTTTTAGATTATGGTTTGAAAGAAGTCTTTGAAGATGTACTTCCAGTTTCAAACTTTACGGATACCATGGAATTGGAATTCGTTGGTTATGAATTGAAAGAGCCTAAGTACACATTGGAAGAAGCGCGTGCGCATGATGCTAACTACTCAGCTCCAATTTATGTGACTTTCCGTCTGGTGAATAAAGAAACTGGCGAGATCAAGACACAAGAAGTCTTCTTCGGTGAGTTTCCAATCATGACTGAAATGGGTACCTTCATCATCAACGGTGCAGAGCGTATCATCGTTTCTCAGTTGGTTCGTTCACCAGGTGTCTACTTTAATGATAAAGTAGATAAGAATGGTAAAGTAGGTTATGGATCAACGGTTATTCCTAACCGTGGAGCTTGGTTGGAATTGGAAACAGACTCAAAAGACATTGCCTACACTCGTATTGACCGTACGCGTAAGATTCCATTCACAACGCTTGTTCGTGCGCTTGGTTTCTCAGGTGATGATGAAATCTTTGATATCTTTGGTGATAGCGAATTGGTTCGCAATACCATTGAAAAAGATATTCATAAAAACCCAGCAGATTATCGTACAGATGAAGCGCTTAAGGAAATCTATGAGCGCCTTCGTCCAGGTGAACCAAAGACAGCTGAAAGCTCTCGTAGTCTTTTGACAGCTCGTTTCTTTGACCCACGTCGTTACGACTTGGCACCTGTTGGTCGTTACAAGATTAATAAAAAACTCAACCTCCGTACTCGTTTGCTCAACCAAACACTTGCTGAGCATGTGATTAACGGTGAGACAGGCGAAATTGTCTTGGAAGCTGGTACTGTATTGAGTCGTGATGTGCTTGAAAAAGTAGAAGCACAATTCGATGAGCTCAACTTGGTAGAGTATATTCCAAATGACAACGCTGTTCTTCTTGAGCCAGTTCTTTTGCAGAAATTCAAGATTGTAGCTCCTAAGGATCCAGAACGTGTTGTGACGGTGATTGGTAATGCTAATCCAGCAGAAAAAGTACGTACAATAACACCTGCGGACATTTTGGCTGAAATGAGCTACTTCCTCAACTTGGCTGAGGGTCTTGGTCGTGTAGATGATATTGACCACTTGGGTAACCGTCGTATTCGTGCCGTTGGTGAATTGCTTGCTAACCAAGTACGTATCGGTTTGACTCGTATGGAACGTAACTTACGTGAGCGTATGTCTGTTCAAGACAATGAAGTATTGACGCCACAACAAATCATCAATATCCGTCCTGTTACAGCCGCAATCAAAGAATTCTTTGGTTCATCTCAGTTGTCACAGTTCATGGACCAACACAACCCACTTTCTGAGTTGTCTCACAAACGCCGTTTGTCAGCCTTGGGACCTGGTGGTTTGACTCGTGACCGTGCTGGTTATGAGGTTCGAGACGTTCACTACACTCACTATGGTCGTATGTGTCCGATTGAAACGCCTGAGGGACCAAACATCGGTTTGATCAACAACTTGTCTTCTTATGGTCACCTCAACAAGTATGGCTTCATCCAAACACCATACCGCAAGATTGACCGTGCAACTGGTACAGTTACAAACGAAATCGTTTGGTTGACAGCGGATGAAGAAGATGCCTACATCGTAGCACAGTCAACATCACCTCTTGATGAAAACAACCGTTTCGTTGATAAGATTGTTATGGGACGTCACCAAGGTAACAACCAAGAGTTCCCAGCAGATTCAGCAGACTTCATGGACGTTTCACCTAAACAGGTAGTTGCCGTTGCGACAGCATGTATTCCTTTCTTGGAAAACGATGACTCCAACCGTGCCCTCATGGGTGCCAACATGCAACGTCAGGCTGTCCCATTGATTGATCCGAAAGCACCATTAGTAGGGACTGGTATGGAATACCAGGCTGCACATGACTCAGGTGCGGCTATTATCGCTCAACATAATGGTAAGGTTGTTTATGCAGATGCGGATAAGGTAGAAGTGCGTCGTGAAGATGGTTCGCTTGATGTCTACCACATTTCTAAATTCCGTCGTTCAAACTCTGGTACAGCCTATAACCAACGCACCCTTGTAAAATTGGGCGACATCGTTGAAAAAGGGGACTTCATCGCAGATGGACCTTCCATGGAAAACGGGGAAATGGCTCTTGGTCAAAACCCTATCGTTGCCTACATGACTTGGGAAGGTTACAACTTTGAGGATGCAGTTATCATGTCTGAACGCCTTGTGAAGGACGATGTGTATACATCTGTTCACTTGGAAGAATACGAATCAGAAACACGTGATACTAAGTTAGGCCCTGAAGAAATCACTCGCGAAATTCCAAACGTTGGTGAAGATGCTCTTCGCAACTTGGACGAAATGGGGATTATTCGTATTGGTGCCGAAGTTAAAGAGGGCGACATTCTTGTTGGTAAAGTCACACCAAAAGGTGAAAAAGATCTTTCTGCTGAAGAGCGCCTCTTGCATGCAATCTTCGGTGACAAATCACGTGAAGTCCGTGATACCTCTCTTCGTGTACCTCACGGTGCCGATGGTGTCGTTCGTGATGTGAAAATCTTTACCCGTGCCAACGGTGATGAATTGCAATCAGGTGTCAACATGCTGGTTCGTGTTTACATCGCTCAAAAACGTAAGATCAAGGTCGGAGATAAGATGGCCGGTCGTCACGGTAACAAGGGTGTCGTTTCACGTATTGTACCTGTTGAGGATATGCCATATCTTCCAGACGGAACACCAGTTGACATCATGTTGAACCCACTCGGGGTGCCATCACGTATGAACATCGGTCAGGTTATGGAGCTTCACTTGGGTATGGCGGCTCGCAACTTGGGCATTCATATCGCAACACCAGTTTTCGATGGTGCAAGTTCAGAAGATCTCTGGTCAACTGTTAAAGAAGCAGGTATGGATTCAGATGCCAAAACCATTCTTTACGATGGACGTACAGGTGAGCCATTTGACAACCGTGTATCTGTTGGTGTCATGTACATGATCAAGCTTCATCACATGGTTGATGATAAACTTCACGCCCGCTCAGTTGGACCATACTCACTCGTTACCCAACAGCCACTCGGAGGTAAGGCTCAGTTTGGTGGTCAGCGTTTCGGTGAGATGGAGGTTTGGGCCCTTGAAGCCTACGGTGCTTCAAACGTCCTACAAGAAATCTTGACTTACAAGTCAGATGATGTGACAGGCCGTCTTAAAGCCTATGAAGCCATCACTAAAGGTAAACCAATTCCAAAACCAGGTGTTCCAGAATCATTCCGCGTTCTTGTCAAAGAATTGCAATCACTTGGTTTGGATATGCGTGTCCTTGATGAAGACAACAATGAAGTAGAATTGCGTGACCTTGATGAAGGTGAAGATGATGATATCATCCACGTAGATGATCTTGAAAAAGCACGTGCAAAAGCCGCAGCTGATGCAGCCGCAGCCTTTGCAGCAGAAGAAGCAGAAGGCAAAGAATAATTAGAATGGATGGAATAAGTTGGTCCAAATCTCAGGACTGAAAGAGATAAGGACCAACAGTCTTCCACCGTCTGATTTATAGAAAAATAGCTTACCAGCTATCCATTCTGCTAATTATTGTTCAAGAATTTGAGGTATGGGAATCCGTCCTCTCACAAGAAAAGAAAGGGATTATTAGTGGTTGACGTAAATCGATTTAAAAGTATGCAAATCACGTTAGCTTCACCAAGTAAGGTTCGTTCATGGTCTTACGGTGAGGTTAAAAAACCTGAAACAATCAACTATCGTACACTTAAACCAGAACGTGATGGACTATTTGACGAAGTAATCTTTGGTCCAACAAAAGACTGGGAGTGTTCATGCGGTAAATACAAACGTATCCGTTATAAAGGGATTACTTGTGACCGCTGTGGTGTGGAAGTGACTCGTGCAAAAGTCCGTCGTGAACGTATGGGACACATTGAGTTGAAAGCACCAATTTCACACATTTGGTATTTCAAAGGTATTCCAAGTCGTATGGGCTTGACCTTGGATATGAGCCCACGTGCGCTTGAGGAAGTTATCTACTTCGCGGCTTACGTGGTGATCGATCCTAAAGATACACCGCTTGAGCACAAGTCAATCATGACTGAGCGCGAATACCGTGAGCGTTTGCGTGAATATGGCTATGGTTCATTCGTTGCCAAAATGGGTGCAGAAGCGATCCAAGACCTCTTGAAACAAGTCGATCTTCCAAAAGAAATCGCTGCGTTGAAAGAAGAGTTAAAAACCGCTACTGGACAAAAACGGATTAAAGCTGTGCGTCGTTTGGATGTATTGGATGCTTTTTACAAATCCGGAAATAAACCTGAGTGGATGATTCTCAATATCTTGCCAGTTATTCCACCAGATTTGCGTCCGATGGTTCAGTTGGATGGTGGCCGTTTTGCTGCATCTGATTTGAATGAATTATATCGCCGTGTTATCAACCGTAACAACCGTTTGGCTCGTCTCTTGGAACTTAACGCTCCAGGGATCATCGTACAAAACGAAAAACGGATGCTCCAAGAAGCTGTAGATGCTTTGATTGATAACGGTCGCCGTGGTCGTCCAATTACAGGACCAGGTAGCCGCCCACTTAAATCACTCAGCCACATGCTTAAAGGTAAACAAGGTCGTTTCCGTCAAAACTTGCTTGGTAAGCGTGTTGACTTCTCAGGACGTTCCGTTATCGCCGTTGGTCCAACTCTTAAAATGTACCAATGTGGTGTACCACGTGAAATGGCTATTGAGCTCTTCAAACCGTTTGTCATGCGCGAAATCGTTGCCCGTGATATTGCTGGTAACGTAAAAGCTGCAAAACGTTTGATTGAACGTGGTGATGACCGTATTTGGGATATCTTGGAAGAAGTGATCAAAGAACACCCAGTTCTTTTGAACCGCGCACCTACCCTTCACCGTTTGGGTATCCAGGCTTTTGAGCCAGTCCTGATCGACGGTAAAGCCCTTCGTTTGCACCCGCTTGTCTGTGAAGCCTACAACGCCGACTTTGACGGTGACCAGATGGCGATTCACGTTCCATTGTCAGAAGAAGCACAAGCAGAAGCACGTATCCTTATGCTTGCGGCAGAACACATCCTTAACCCTAAAGATGGTAAACCAGTCGTAACACCATCTCAGGATATGGTTTTGGGTAACTACTACTTGACCATGGAAGATGCTGGTCGTGAAGGTGAAGGTATGGTCTTCAAGGATGCGGATGAGGCTGTTATGGCTTACCGCAATGGCTATGTTCACTTGCATACTCGTGTTGGTATCGCAACAGATAGCCTTAATAAACCTTGGAAAGATAACCAAAAACACAAGATCATGATGACAACCGTCGGAAAAATCTTGTTCAACGCGATTATGCCAGAAGGACTTCCATACTTGCAAGAGCCAAATAATGCTAACTTGACAGAAGGAACTCCTGATAAATACTTCTTGGAGCCAGGGTCAGATATCAAGGCTGCTATTGCAGAATTGCCAATCAACCAACCATTCAAGAAGAAAAATTTTGGTAATATCATCGCTGAAATCTTCAAGCGTTTCCGTACAACTGAAACATCAGCCCTGCTTGACCGTTTGAAAGACTTGGGTTACTATCACTCAACACTTGCTGGTTTGACAGTGGGTATTGCCGATATTCCGGTCATCGACAACAAGGCTGAAATCATTGAAGAATCTCACGAACGTGTAGAACAAATCAAGAAACAATTCCGTCGTGGTATGATTACTGATGATGAGCGTTATGCAGCTGTTACAGATGAATGGCGTTCAGCTAAGGAAAAATTGGAAAAACGTCTGGTTGAAAAACAAGATCCGAAGAACCCAATCGTTATGATGATGGACTCTGGTGCCCGTGGTAACATTTCCAACTTCTCCCAGTTGGCCGGTATGCGTGGTCTGATGTCAGCTCCGAACGGACGTATCATGGAATTGCCTATCTTGTCTAACTTCCGTGAAGGTCTTTCTGTTTTGGAAATGTTCTTCTCAACTCATGGTGCCCGTAAGGGTATGACGGATACGGCCTTGAAGACAGCCGACTCAGGTTATCTGACTCGTCGTTTGGTTGACGTTGCCCAAGACGTTATTATCCGTGAAGACGACTGTGGGACAGACCGTGGTCTTGACATCCGTTCAATCACAGATGGCAAGGAAATGATCGAGCCACTTGAAGAGCGTTTGCAAGGTCGTTACACTAAGAAAACTGTTAAACATCCTGAAACAGGTGCCGTTATCATTGGTCCAAACCAATTGATTACTGAAGATATTGCCCGTGAAATTGTCAATGCAGGTGTTGAACAAGTAACCATCCGTAGCGTATTTACATGTAATACTCGCCACGGTGTCTGCCGTCATTGTTATGGTATCAACTTGGCGACAGGTGATGCGGTTGAAGTGGGTGAAGCAGTTGGTACGATTGCAGCCCAATCTATCGGTGAACCTGGTACACAGCTTACAATGCGTACCTTCCACACGGGTGGTGTAGCCTCAAACAGCGATATCACTCAGGGTCTTCCTCGTGTCCAAGAAATCTTTGAGGCGCGCAATCCGAAAGGGGAAGCAGTTATCACTGAGGTTAAAGGTGAAGTTATCGCTATTGAAGAAGATGCTTCTACTCGTACCAAGAAAGTCTTTGTTAAAGGTAAAACTGGCGAAGGTGAATACGTAGTACCATTTACAGCCCGTATGAAAGTCGAAGTTGGTGATCAAGTTGCGAGAGGTAGCGCCCTCACTGAAGGTTCTATCCAACCAAAACGCTTGCTTGAAGTTCGTGATGTCTTGGCAGTTGAAACTTACCTTCTTTCTGAAGTTCAAAAAGTTTACCGTAGCCAGGGTGTAGAAATCGGTGACAAGCACATTGAGGTAATGGTTCGCCAAATGCTTCGTAAAGTTCGTGTCATGGATCCAGGCGATACAGATCTGCTTATGGGTACACTTATGGATATTGCAGACTTTACAGATGCCAATGCTGATGTGGTTATCGCTGGTGGTGTTCCAGCAACAGCTCGTCCAGTCCTTATGGGGATTACTAAGGCATCTCTTGAAACCAACTCATTCTTGTCAGCAGCATCCTTCCAGGAAACAACTCGTGTCCTTACTGATGCAGCCATTCGTGGTAAACGTGATAACCTTCTTGGTTTGAAAGAGAACGTTATTATTGGTAAGATTATCCCAGCGGGTACAGGTATGGCCCGCTACCGTAATATTGAACCACTAGCCATCAATGAAGTTGAAATTATTGAAGATACAGTAGCAGAAGAGCTTGCTGAAGAAGCAAAACTTACAGCCACTGAATAAAAAGAATGCACATCTCATTTTTGAGGTGTGCTTTTTATGTTATCTTGTGGCAATACTCACAAGCAGAATGTTTTTTTTATACATATAAATTCGATATAATGTGTACGGTAAAGGAATTAGTATTATGTATCAAGTAATTAAAATGTATGGAGATTTTGAACCGTGGTGGTTCTTAGATGGTTGGGAAGAAGATGTTGTCAGTAGAGTGACGTACGAACGTTACGAGGATGCACTTTCTACTTTTCAGAAGGAATGGGTAAAACTTTCAGAAAGTTTTCCAATGAAAAAAAGCAAAAATGGGACAATGGTGGCTTTTTGGGATGAATCAGACCAGTACTGGTGTGAAGAGTGTGATGAGTATTTACAGCGTTTCCATTCCCTTTTGTTGATAGAATCGAAGGAAAATTTACCTGCAGGCTTGACTAAAAAATCTCTTCAACCGAGAGTTCGACCATGTAGACTATAACAAGAATCATTTGTTACGGTTGACTAAAAAGGATTGCCTAATGAAGTGGCAATCCTTTTTTTAACTGAATGTGATAGAAAATGTTTTGGTGTCAATCTCTACCTGTCCACCGATTGTAATAGTAAAGAGAGGTTGGGTATGGGCAAAGTCCAAATCGTACAGAACAGGAACTTTTTTGAGAATAGGGTGCTTGTCCAAAATCGTCAGCAAAATTTCCTCTGTCAATCTGGTTTCCTTAGGAAAACGACCAAAGACAACTGCCTGTGGATTTGGATAGGCTTGTAGAAGAGCTGTTAAATGACGAGCGATAATGAGATAATCATCGTCTTCTGCCTCTTCTAAAAATAGAACATATTTATCGGGTCTGGGTGCAAACTCGGTTCCTGTCAGCAGATTGAGGGTGGAGATGTTTCCGCCGATGGCAATACCAGAGGCTTGGCCTGGATTGTAGACTTTCCATTCTGTTGGGTAAAAAGTGCGAGGGGCGTTTGGTAGGTACCAAGCGTCGCTAGACCATTCAAGACTTGGAGTTAATTGATAGGTATCCTGAGTGACTGCATTTAGCCAAGATGTTGTTTGGTACTGTTGTCCCAGCTCCATTTTAAAGCTGGAATAAGCTGGGCCCATATAAGTTTGCATGCCTGTCTTGGCGTAGATGGCATTGAGCAGAGCGGTCGTATCCGAATAACCGCAGAAAATTTTCGAATTTTGTGCAATCAAATCAAAATCCAGATAGGGCAACAATTCATTGCAGTTGAAACCACCAATGGTTGTCAGAATGGCATCAACTGTTTCATTCGCAAAAGCCGCCTCCAAGTCCGCAACTCGACTAGCAATCGGAGCTGAGTCAAAGATATCATTTTCAAAATAATGTTCTGAAAAGGAGAGTCTGAACCCAAGTGCTTCTAACTTTTTCTTAGCTGCTACATTAGCCTCAAAGCCACCAATACTTTCAATAGACGAAGATGGGCTGACTACGCGTATGTGGTCGCCTTTTTTTAATCTTTTTATGGGAAACCTCCACAACTTTTTTACTATTCTAACATAAATATGCCACAAATCAATATGTTTTACGAATAGATGGAGTAGGGAGGTTATATGATTCAAGAAAAAGCAAGAAAAATGATTGAAGAGGCAGTTGTCGAAAGGGTCAGTGATATTTATTTGATTCCAAGAGGAGAAAACTACCAAGTCTATCATCGAGTAATGGATGAACGGGAATATATTCAAGAATTAACCGAGGATGAGGTGATGGCCATTATTAGCCATTTCAAGTTTTTAGCGGGTTTGAATGTCGGTGAAAAACGGCGTAGCCAGCAAGGCTCTTGTGAATACGATTATGGTTCAGGGGAGATTTCCCTTCGGTTATCAACGGTTGGTGATTATCGTGGTAAAGAAAGTTTGGTCATTCGTCTGCTCTATGATCAAGATCAACAACTTAAATTTTGGTTTGGAGCATTGGATAGAATTGCTCAAGAAATCAAGGGACGAGGGCTCTATCTTTTTTCGGGGCCGGTCGGTTCTGGCAAGACCACACTCATGTACCAGCTGGCGAGATTGAAATTTCCAGATAAGCAAATTCTAACTATAGAAGATCCAGTGGAAATCAAGCAGGAAGATATGCTCCAACTCCAGCTCAATGAGGCAATTGGTGCTACCTATGATAATCTCATCAAACTATCACTTCGTCATCGACCAGATTTACTGATTATTGGAGAAATTAGAGATGCAGAAACTGCTCGAGCAGTAATTCGAGCTAGTTTGACAGGGGCAACGGTCTTCTCAACGGTTCATGCTAGAAGTGTTGCTGGTGTCTATGCTCGCATGTTAGAACTGGGTGTAAGTCCTGAAGAATTGAATAATGCTCTTCAAGGAATTGCCTATCAACGATTAATAGGGGGAGGAGGTGTTGTTGATTTTGCAAAAGGAAACTACCAAAACCATTCCTCGGACAAGTGGAATGAGCAAATTGAATGCCTTCTTGCAGCGGGACATATCAGTCCTCGGCAGGCAGAAACAGAAAAAATTGTCCTTGGTTCGACAGCGTAAGGTGATTGAGCTCTTTAACAATCTTTTTGCTAGTGGATTTCACTTGGGAGAAATTGTCGATTTTCTCAAACGGAGTCAACTCTTGGCGGACCAATACACGCAAGTTTTGTCCGACGGTCTTCTTGCAGGAAAGCCATTTTCAAGTCTTTTGGGAGATTTACGCTTTTCGGATGCGGTTGTCACTCAGGTGGCCTTGGCGGAGGTTCATGGCAATACCAGTCTGAGTCTAAGTCATATTCAATCTTATCTTGAAAATGTTAGTAAGGTCCGTAAAAAATTGATAGAAGTAGCAACCTATCCAATCATCTTGCTTGCCTTTTTATTATTGATAATGTTGGGACTAAAAAACTATTTGTTGCCCCAGTTGGAAGAAGGAAATGTTGCGACTATATTGATTCAACACTTGCCAACAATCTTTTTATCCTTTTGTGGCCTTTTCTTTCTTGCTGTCTTAGGTGGGCTTATTTGGTATCACAGAACAAATAAAATCAAGGCTTTTTCTCGCTTAGTAGCTCTGCCATTTTTCGGAAAACTCATCCAAACCTATTTGACCGCCTATTACGCGAGGGAGTGGGGAAGCTTGATTGGTCAGGGACTTGATATGCCTCAGATTGTGGGCTTGATGCAGGAACAAAAATCACAGCTTTTTCGTGAGATTGGTGAGGATTTAGAGCGTTCACTTTCTGATGGGCATAGTTTCCATTCTCATATACAAACGTATGGCTTTTTCAAACGGGAGCTGAGTCTAATGATTGAGTATGGGCAAGTCAAATCAAAATTAGGAAGTGAGCTATCTGTGTATGCAACAGAGTGTTGGGAGGAATTTTTTACTCGTGTTAATAGGGCCATGCAGTTGATTCAACCATTGGTTTTTCTCTTTGTGGCCTTAATGGTCGTTCTCATCTATGCAGCCATGTTGCTGCCTATTTATCAGAATATGGAGTTATAAAATGAAAAAAATGTTGAAAAAGAAAGTCAAAGGATTCACTTTGGTCGAAATGTTAGTGGTGCTTGGAATTATTAGTATTCTCTTACTATTATTTGTGCCAAATCTCAGTAAGCAAAAGCAAAAAATACAAGAAGACGGCAATGCGGTGGTTGTAAAAGTTGTTGAAAGTCAAATGGACATTTACGAATTGGAGCATGGTGTTCGTCCAACAGCGGAAGAATTATATAATCAGCAGATGATAACTGAAGATCAACTAGAAAAATATAATAATGTACCTTAAAAATAAGGCCTTTACTCTTCTAGAGAGCTTACTAACATTAGGTGTTGTCTGTTTTCTAGCGTTGTTATTATCGGGGTCGGTGCATACTGCTTTTCAGGTAGTGCAAGAGCAGATGTTTCTTTTGGAATTTGAGTCCTTGTATAAAGACAGTCAAGAATTGGCTGCTAGAACTCAAGAAAAGGTAGCGCTTCGTATAGCTGGAGAAGAAGTATCAAATGGCTATCGAATCATTTCATTGCCGCCTAATGTATCCATAGTAGAAGAAAAAACAATTGTGTTTCAGGATGATGGGGGTAATTCTTCCTTGGAAAAAATCAGTTTTAAGATGAGTCATGAAACAATCAAGTATCAACTATATATAGGGAGTGGTCGATATAAGAAAATTGAAGAGTAGAGCCTATGTCTTGTTAGAAAGTTTAGTTGCCCTAGCTACCCTGGTAACGATTTGTAGCTTGATTTTGACAGCTATAGATACCGGACGAAAGCAACTAGTAAACAGTTGGTACCAACAAGAAGTTTATAATGTTGCAAAGATGGCAGTTCAGACAGGAGAATCCCATTTAGAGTTAAACGGGGTTGAAGTTTCAGTACAACGAACATCTCGCAAACTTACCGTTTACCATGAAGGTAAGGAGGTTATTAGGATTGAGAAAAACTAAGTTAGCCGCGTTCACCCTCTTGGAATGTTTAATTACCTTACTCATTATTTCTGGCAGCTTGCTAGTAATTGAAGGATTATCAAAATTGATAGCGCATGAGATTGGCTATCAAGAACGTCATGTGGAAAAACAGTGGTTACTATTTTGTGATCAATTGCGGGCTGAATGGGAAGGAGCAAGTCTTGATCGGGTTGATTCTGGAAAGTTGTACCTAACCAAAGGGGAAAAATCATTGGCATTTGGTAAGTCTGTGGCAGATGATTTTCGCAAGACAAATGCAAATGGTCAGGGCTATCAGCCCATGTTGTACAAAGTTTATTCAGCTACTTATGCCCAACAAGGCGAGGTTATACAGCTGGATGTAACATTTGAAAGTGGGGAGGAAAGGAGTTTTAGGTATGTTTTTGAAAAAACGAATTAAGGCAGGTGTTCTGCTCTATGCACTCTTAATGCTCGCTGTCTTTAGCCTGATTCTCCAGTTCTATCTCAATAGGCAATTTGTTGAAAGTCAACTGGTACAAGTGACGAAGCAAGAAGCTACTGCTTATATGATGGCTCAAATGATATCAGAGCAAGTAAAGACAGAATACCAGCAGGAGATTCAATTAAAGAAAGTTAGTCAGGATCAAGAAATAGCCCAACAAACTCGTCTCGAGGAAGGGAGTTCAAAGACAGATTCTCCAAACCTGGGTGAGAAACAAGCTGATGTGGAGGAGGCTACAAAGGGATCGCCGACTCAAAAGTCATCCAAAAAATCGGTCGTCAAGAAAGGGCAGATTTCATTTCAACAGGGCCAATCAGACTATCGCATTAAAAATAATCAATTGTCCGTTGTCGTAACACTAAATGGAGGTAAGCAATTCACTTACCACTTCCCAATTTCTAGTCAAATTCCTTAAAATTTGATAAGATAAGAATATGAAATATGAAAAAATTGAACAGGCCTACAACCTGCTTTTAGAAAATGTACAGACGATTCAAAATCAACTTGGGACCAATATTTATGATGCTATGATTGAGCAAAATGCTGCCTATGTAGCTGGTCAACATGAAACCGAACTTGTTCTCAACAACAATCAAATCTTGAGAGAATTAGCCTTGACAAAGGAAGAATGGCGTCGTGCTTACCAATTCTTACTCATTAAAGCTAACCAGACAGAACCGATGCAGTACAACCATCAGTTCACACCTGACTCTATCGGATTTATTTTATCTTTCCTTGTTGACCAGTTGGTCTCTACTCCAAGAGTAACGGTTTTGGAAATTGGTTCTGGTACAGGAAACTTAGCTCAGACCATTCTCAACGCCAGCCAGAAGGAATTAGATTATTTAGGGATTGAAATAGATGACCTCTTGATTGATTTATCGGCTAGTATCGCGGATGTCATGGGAGCAGCTATTTCATTTGCTCAGGGAGATGCGGTACGTCCGCAGATTTTGAAAGAAAGCCAAGTGATTTTGGGAGATTTGCCTATTGGTTACTATCCAGATGACCAGATTGCTAGCCGTTATCAGGTAGCCAGTCCAAATGAACATACCTACGCCCATCATTTGCTCATGGAACAGTCCCTCAAATATCTGGAAAAAGATGGATTTGCGATTTTACTGGCTCCAAATGATTTATTAACGAGTCCGCAAAGCGATTTATTAAAAGGCTGGTTACAAGAAAAAGCCAATATTGTTGCCATGATTGCCCTGCCATCAAATCTTTTTGGGAAGGCTGCCATGGCCAAGTCCATTTTTGTGTTACAAAAGAAAGCTGCCAGACCTTTAACTCCTTTCGTTTATCCTTTGCAAAGCCTGCAAGAACCTGAAGCGATTCAGAAGTTCATGGTCAATTTCAAAAATTGGAAGCAAGAGAATGCAATTTGAGTGAAAATCTGTTATACTAGTGGGGAAAACGCTTTAAAAGAGGTAAGATATGTCAAAAACAATTGCAATTAATGCAGGTAGTTCTAGTTTAAAATGGCAACTTTATCAAATGCCAGAAGAAACAGTTTTAGCAGCGGGTATTATCGAACGTATCGGCTTAAATGATTCTATTTCTACAGTTAAATATGATGGGAAGAAAGAAACCGAAGTATTAGATATTCCTAATCATACAGTTGCGGTTAAAATTCTTTTAGAAGATTTGCTCAAACACAATATTATTGCAACTTATGAAGAAATTACAGGTGTTGGACATCGTGTAGTTGCGGGTGGAGAATACTTCAAAGAGTCAGCGGTTATTGGTCAAAAAGAGATTGAACAAATTGAAGAGTTGAGTGCCTTGGCACCACTTCATAACCCAGCACACGTGGCGGCGATGCGCGCATTTGAAGAAGTATTGCCAGAAGTATTGAATGTAGCTGTTTTTGACACTGCTTTCCATACAACAATGCCAAAACACGCTTATCTCTATCCGATTCCACAAAAATATTATACAGACTATAAAGTTCGTAAGTATGGTGCTCATGGAACAAGCCACTTCTATGTAGCGCATGAGGCAGCAAAAGTTTTGGGTCGTCCAATTGAAGAATTGAAATTAATTACGGCTCATATCGGAAATGGTGTATCCATCACTGCTAACTATCATGGTGAATCTGTGGATACGTCAATGGGCTTCACACCTCTGGCTGGTCCGATGATGGGAACTCGTTCAGGGGATATTGATCCTGCTATCATTCCTTATCTGATTGCGAATGTTGAAGAGTTTAAAGATGCTGCAGACGTTGTTAACATGTTGAATAAACAGTCAGGCTTGTTTGGTGTATCTGGTCTTTCAAGTGATATGCGCGATATTGAAGCAGGCATCCAATCTCACAATCCAGATGCAATATTGGCCTACAATATTTTCATTGACCGTATTAAGAAATTTATCGGTCAGTATCTTGCGGTTTTAAATGGTGCTGACGCCATCATCTTTACAGCAGGAATGGGTGAGAATGCTGCTACAATGCGTAATGATGTCATTGCAGGTTTGTCTTGGTTTGGTATTGAGTTGGATCCAGCAAAAAATGTATTTGGCAACTATGGTGACATTTCAACGCCAGAATCAAAAGTTCGTGTCTTGGTTATTCCAACGGATGAAGAATTGGTTATTGCGCGTGAAGTTGAACGCTTGAAATAATAGAAGGAAATTGGCAGTAACCCTGCCAGTTTTTCTTATAGTCAGTAACTGTTAGGAGTAATAGATTTTGGCAATTGGTCAAACTGACCTCGATATGATAAAATAGACTAGCAAAGAAATTTGCACAGAGTAGGTGGTTTGCGTTAAGTGTATGTGGATGGGATGTTGCCACATAACGAAGCGTCAGTGCGGTAAACCATTGCATCCGCTGTCGAATGAATACGACAGCTCCATTTCTTAAAAGGAGCGTTTTTATGGAAAAGAAAATTCCAAAACTGACTGTGCAGTTATTGACTGCCATTGCAGTGACCCTTGCCCTGGTCATGATTGTTGAGAATTATTTCTCAATCCGTCTTTCGGACACTTTGCAGGTTCAGTTTACCTTCATTCCCAATGCTATTTTGGGAGCTATTGCGGGTCCAGTTTGGGCAGCTGTCTTTGCAGCTATTTCAGACCCAGTCTTTGTCTTGTTTAGCGGACAAACTCTTCTCTTTACTTGGATTTTGATTGAGGCGGTATCGGCTTTTATCTATGGCTGGTTCTTTTATCAAAAACCACTAGATATTAAAAATAAAGCTGACTGGTACTATGTTGCTGGGGTTGTTGTTTTGATTCAGGTTGTGATTTCCTTTATCATGACACCGATTGCCCTCCATTTCCATTTTGAAACACCTTGGATTGCTTTATACAGTAGTCGCTTGATTAAGGCAGTTTTTGAGATTCCATTACGCATCGTCGTAACTATGCTTGTCTTACCGAATTTACAAAAAATACCTGAGTTCGCAAAACTGATGGGTATTAAATAATATAGTATCCAGCAACAGGTCATCCCCCTGTTGCTCTTTTGTAGAGGTGAAATGATGAATTACCTAGAAACTCGCCGATGGCTATCGAATCGTCCTGCATCAGATTTAGAAAATGGTGTTGCACGTGTCAACTGGCTCTTGGAGCGCTTGGACAATCCCCAGCATCGTGTACCAACGGTTCACTTTGTGGGAACAAATGGTAAGGGATCGACCCTTAATGCCCTGCAGTTTATCATGCAGACTTCTGGATATACCGTTGGCCGGTTTACATCGCCGTCTATCATTGATTTTCGAGAACAGATTGTCTTTGAGCAGGAGATGATTTCAGAGGAAGACTTTGCGAGGATTGTGACAGACTTGCAACCTTTGATTGATAACTTGGACCAGACAGCAGAACTAGACGCCATCTCAGAGTTTGAGATTGTTGTAGTGGCTATGTTTGTCTATTTTGCTCACTACCAGCATCCCGATATTCTTTTGGTGGAGGCAGGCATGGGTGGTTTACTGGATGCCACGAATGTCTTAAGTCCATTGGCGGTAGTGTGCCCCTCTATTGGTCTAGACCATCAATCCTTTTTAGGAGAGACCCACGCAGCCATAGCCCGTCACAAGGTTGCTGTCTTGCGTGAGCGGGTCCCCCTCCTCTATGCGACCGACCAGCCAGAAGTGGAGGCGGTATTTGAGGATCACGCCAGTCAGCTTCAGAGTCCGACCTATGAGGTAGGGCGTGAGATTGTTTTGGAAAATAGAAGAGCAGGATTTGCGGTTTCAAGCCCCTTCGGCCGAGTTGAGGATTTGAGGCTACAGATGCGGGGGCGTCACCAAGAGGTCAACGCAGCCTTGGCAGTGACCACAGCTCAGCTTCTTAGCTCACATTTTCCAAAGATTATCAATGAAACTATCAGCCAGGGCTTGTCCCAAGCCATCTGGCCGGGCCGCTTAGAATTGATGAAACCAACGCTTATGATTGACGGAGCCCACAATAATGAAAGTATCGCCGTCCTGACCCAGCTCTTAGAGGAAAACTATGCCGATAGAGACATCGAAATCCTCTTTGCAGCCATCAATACCAAGCCTGTGGATCAGATGTTATCGAAACTTAGCCAATTTGGACCTGTTAGCGTCACAACCTTTGATGATTTCCGTGCGGTACAGCTGGATGATTATCCATCAGGTTATGAACGAGTTCAGACCTATCAGGAGTGGTTGGAGCAGGCGGACTTGGACAATCCCAAAAAACTTTACCTGATTACAGGCTCGCTTTACTTTATTACTTATGTGAGGAAGTATATTTTAGAAGAGCTTATATAGAAAAAAGGGCTCTTTGTCAACTGTAGTGGGTAGATGAAAAGCTAACACCTAGAGAGGACGAACTTCGTTCTCTCTTTCTTTATGTTCAAAGCAATCAAAATGCGTTTTTTAAAGTTTTCAAAGTTCCTGAAACCAAAGGCATTTCTCTTAATGACTTTGATGAGATTATTGGTAGCTTCCAGTTTGGCGTTGGAATAAGGCAATTCCATGGCTTTTACAACCTT
>NZ_JBMVJC010000030.1:0-26746 GCF_049893385.1 Streptococcus sp. VTCC 12905
ATGGGACTTTTTTTCTACACTAAAAAAGGCTCCATAATCTCTACAGTGGATTTACCCACTACAGAAATTATAGAGCCGTATTTTCTACAATAAATCATCTAATTTTTCTGCCAAGTCTTTCTGTTTACTTGGATACAAGTGTGAGTAGGTATCAATTGTTGTTGTAATTGAAGCATGTCCTAAACGTTCTTTTACTATATGATAATCCTCACCTTGGTTTATTAAAAGGGATGCGTGGGAGTGTCGAAAATCATGTATTCTTATTTTTTTTAGTTGCGTATCTCGACTCAAGATTTTTTTATATTGCTTTTCTATACTATCTTTTGTAAGTATGACTGGACTGTTTTGAAAAATTTTTAGTTTCAATGGCTCTTTTGTAAATGCCTTTAATAGATTAAATTGTTTTTCTTTCCAAGTTTCTAGTTCAGTGATTAGTTTCTTGTTAAGGATGATTCTTCTGGTTCCTGCTCTAGTTTTTGTAGTGCTAATATGACTTACTTTATCTTTTGTATAAATTGACTTGGTTACAAAGATTGTATTTATATTTAAATCAATATCTTCCCAAGTTAATGCAAGTGCTTCTCCTAGCCTCATACCTGTAAAGTACAATACTGTGAAAAGCAGTTTTAAATGGTACTCCTCTACTGTAAATAGTTTGAGAAATTGATGGAACTCTTGTATAGTCCAGTATTTTATTTGTGGTTTTACAATTGGTAGTTTCTTTAATTGATTTACTGGATTTTGAGTGTAGTAGCCTTTTCTAATTCCTACATCAAGTATTTTTTTAAGTAAAATCATGATTTTATTGATAGTATTTGTACTTAATTTTTTTTCTGAGTTTTTAGCTCTTTTTTTTCTTAAGTGTTCTCGGAATTCATAAATATCTTCGTATGTTAATTTTCCCACATCATTTAATTTTGAAAAGTAATCTTTAATGTGTTTGTTATAGTTATTTTCCTGCGTGTTTATATAGCTAATTTTTCGTTGATTTATAACATCTTCTTCTTTAAGGAGATTATATAGTAATGGGATTGTAGCTTTAGTACCGTATTTATTGTTTTTTAATTCTACAGTTCGTAGAAAGGTTTCTGCCTCGATAGCTTCTTTTTTTGTTTTATATCCTTTACGGATGATTCTTCGTTGCTTTAATGTTATCGGATCATATCCATTACTAACATCAACATCCCAACTTCCATTATTCCTTTTTCGTATTACCATTGTCTACCCCTTTGTGAGCTTACTATCTTGTATTTCAATACCAAGTAATTCGGATACAATCGTTGCAGGTATTGTTCCAATGCGCTTGTTTTTATATACTACAAAGCCTCTTTCGACGAGCAGTTTTTTTCCTTTTCGAATTATTTGTTTTGAGGTTCCTTCAGTAAATCCAAGAAGTATTAAATCATCTTTATTTATTGTTATTATCATCTTTTCTCTCCTTTGCATTAAAAATGAAAACAAGCCCATTTCTAAGCTTGCTTTCTAGGAGATTATGAATATGAAAAATATTTGGATGATGATAGTATAATCCAATATCCCTAAATTTTTCTTAACTGATATATTCATAATCAAACTTATTTGTTTATTTCAATTTTCTTAATCGATAGCTTATTGTGGAATGGCGAAACTATAGTAGCTTTGGTTTGTTAAGACGGCATAATGTGGTTTATTTTGAACACCTCCAATATTGCATTCGGAAATGAGAAATGTGCCATCCTTATTGACAGCCTCGACAAAGGCTACGTGTCCATATTCTACCGGAGTTCCTCTATATCCACCCTTTATGGACATGACTGCCCCTACTTGTGGTTCGGTTACTTTCATCCAACCTTTAGCTACTAAACTATTTACCCAATCCTGGCCATTGCCATTGTAGTTGTAAATAGCTGAGTTTGTACTGATTCCTGTCTCAATCAGCCGATTGCAGACGTACCAAGTACACTGACCAGGTGGATAGGTGTTATTTCCTTGTGTTGTAACTGATTTTTCAGTTGGAACACCATATTTGAGTTTTCCAGCGTATTCTGATGGGAACGTAAAAGAAGAAAGTAGGGTTCCAGTAGTAAGACCTGTTTCACCTGAAAATGGTATGATACTTCCTGTGGTAATTGTTCCATCGAAGATGGAGAACCATTTGATGGCATCATTTTGTAGTTTTTCAGCCTTCGTTTGTCCATCGAATAGCGAAACTCCTTCGTAGTGTTCTGACCAGTACAAGGCCGCTTGAGCAGGATCAGTTGCCTTTTGCATTTCAGTTTTAACGTTTTTATAATCCCCATTTAATTCTGTAGACATGAGTTGTAGCTGAATATCGGAGTCGAGTGTTCTGCGGGATGCCTTTGACCAACGATTTCCGTTAATTGTATTTGACCAGCCTGACCACTGAAAGTAGCCGGCAACACCACCGCTTGGATTAATGGCTTTAGGATCAAAACCGGATTCTCTTTCTGCAACTGCAAGGCTTCCGCTAGATCCTGCAAGTGTGAATCCTTCTTTTGACAGTTGAAAATTGAGAATTTTAATCACGTCCTCAGCTCGCTCTTCTGAAATTGAAGCTTTTTGTGCCACCTCTTTAGCCGTCAATGTTGTTTGTCTTCCAAATGTTGTTCCATTACTTATATTGCTTGAGGGATTTCCAGCTAAGGCAGCCGCAAAAATGACAACAAGGAAAAGGGGCAACAGAAGTGGAGTGAACAAACTAAGCTTAAATAGGAATTTCATGTGACCCCATCACCTCCTTTAGTGTTTGAGATAAACTTTGAAGATAATTGTACCGAAGAGCCATTTTGCATCCAAAACGACTTGCATTGCGCGACAGGTTTCAATAATTCTTCTGGCTTCCTGATCATCAACAGGATAGAAAACAGTCACTTTGATTGCTTTCAAATCTTCTTCATAAGCTTGATAAATGTATTTTTCCAAGAGTGTTTGAATTTGATTTCTAGAATAGATTCTAATAGCGTCCATCTTGTTCACCTCGCAGTCTGTTTAGTTCTTTCATAAGATGATTTTTTCGCTCAATATTTGCTTTGATTTTGTCGTCTCTAGTCATTGTTTTACGAAAACTCTTTGTAAAGGCATTGGAGCCTTGTGCCTGATACATTGATCCAATCTGATCATATTCGTTGAGTTCTTTTTCTAGACGTTTCATTTTGCGTTGTTTACGCGGTGAAATCCATTGTTGCTTGAGCTCCTGATACTCCATATCTGGTAAAGGTTCTGATGTTGGGAAATGTGAGTTCTTGTTGGGACTTGAATGTTTACGTTCTGTTGATTGTTCTTGACTGACACGGATAGTAGATACTTTTTGTTTTTGACTGTTTGGCTCAATCATTGTCGCTTTTGGTGTATGGATTTCTAATTTTTCAGTCGTTACGGTTGGTGTTACTGGAGAAATAGGATCTTGTTTTGGCGATTGAGAAGGTGGTCTATGTTCTGGAGCGATGGTATTTGATTGTTCCGCCTGTTCTACAGGTTCTTCCTTTCGTATAGGATTTGGTGGAGTTGGTTTCAATCTGTTACCTATATCCTTGATATGAGATGTTGCATGCATAGCGGATCCTGCTACAAGACCAGTTCCAGCTAAGGCAAAGTTTCCAATGTGTTGTGCAGTTTCAAAACTTCTTGTTGGAACTTGTTGGATGATTTCTCTTCCTTGAGTTACTCTAGTCTCGACCTGATGTCCAATGTCTTCCATCTTCAATCGTGCTCTAGATCCCATAATGAACTCAATAAGTTCACCTTTATATATCCAGAGGAAGTAGTAGACTGCAGCCTTTGCAATAACAGTAAGCATAAGCTTGAAGAGTAGTGCAAAGGTGGCAAGAGATGAAAAATTTCCGATAACTGCATCAAATCCTGAAGTGATGAAACTTTCAATGACTTTTTCTAAGTAAAGGATAATCAGCGTAATAAGGGTCGTAATAGTCGGAAAGACAAGTCCTCCAAACATGACTTTCATAATTCCAAAGATGATATCTTGCATTGCAGGGACAAATGAGACGAGCAATGAGAGAGGGAATAATAGGATCATAGCAAGGACGATAATTTGAGCAATAAGATTTAGTATTTGTACAAGAATTAGTGGAATCGCAATAATAATGGCTTCAATGATTTTAAAAATAACATAGAAGGTTTCAATGAATAGATAGTCCCATACAGCCGATACCCATCGGTTTTTTTCTTTTCCATCATTTGCATCATTTCCTAGTTTATCCAGATATTCTTCTCTGTCTTTATTCTTTACGGAAACAAATTGACCAGCCTCATTCCTAATACCGAGTACTTTTGAATCCTCAAACACCTCTTCTTCTCCAGTTTGACTATTTTTATATTTCCCGTTTTCATGACCAGTATTCACAAAGACATAGGCAGTGTAAGAAGTTTGGGCGATATAACTATCAGCCATTGAGGTTCCAACTTTAATTGACTTGCCATCTCCATAAGAAATAGAGACATTTGATATTTTTGTCGTGACAGTATCTGCAAGGTCTTCAATTGTATCTAAGATATAAAGTCCCCCTGAAGTTGAAGCTACTGTTCCAAAGTATCCAAATCCAAGGACAGTGACGATAAAAAGATGTAGAACTTTCTGCATGAAGTTTCCACGTGAAAAGAAATATTGATAAAAGAGGTAAAAGGCTCCAACTGTAAGAAGCATAGAAACCAATGAACCACTGGAAAGTCCGCCCGAAGTGGAGCCTGTTAGCCCTTGCCAAATGGAATTGGCCGCATTATAGACGTAGGTTTTGTAGGAATCGTACAGATCTATATTTTCAAGAACTCGAATCATTAGTGAGAAAAAACCTACCACAAGATTTAAGACAAAAAAGAAGAGATTTACAAAAATCTCGTTCATTGCCACGATGATGGAGGTCTCAATTTTTGAGGTCTTTTCAAGATATGATTTTAAAGCGAAGATATCGACGCCTTTTAATTTCTCAAATGCTTCTTGCATATGAGCCCTCCTTTCTACATAGCATATTTATTTTCTAGGCTGGATGAAACAGTTGCTTTCATTGGTTTTAAGAGCATGTCAATATCGTCAAAGATATTGTGTATAGAAATCATATTGAGGTTTCCGTAGACATCATAATAGAGACATTGACCAGGAATCATATTATCGATCCATTCTAAGTTTTGTTCATTTGCTTCTAAATGGATGTGCTTAAGAATATCTTCTCGTTCTGATTTTTCATAAAAGGCGAAAATTGTTCCAAATCCAGTTGTATCATCGTCATTTTCCGCGTCATGTACGGATTGTGTGATAAGCGCTAAGGTATTGTTTTTTGACCGTCCAATACGGCGCATATTCTTGATAACTGCTTGGCCCTCAGCTGATTTCATCAGTATCCATGCTTCATCAAAAAATTCAATAGTATCTTCATTTTCATCTCGTTCACCAAAGTGGGTACAAAAGGCTCCTAAAGCAAACATTAGTGCAATTGAGTTCCGTTCATGGTCTGAAATCTTAGTGGTATCCGTTTTTGGTAATTTTAGGTTTGCGACTTCAAGTATGGTCACTTGTGAGTCATAATTGAGGCCTTGTGTAGTGCCGTCAGAGAATGCCAACTCCAAAATAGAGTTGGTTACGATAGAGGTTAGATAACGACCAACTGAGGCAATCTGATCATTTTGACTATCTTTGAGCGCTACAAGCACATGCTTAAAGCCAACTGTTTGACCCGCCTGTCTCTTATCGACAATATCATTGATGGTTTCAGTAATAGCTGTCTTTTGATCCATTGTGACATTATCGACGGCCTGAAGTATGAATTCCAACATATTTTTTGCAACTTCCACGGCTTGTTCTTTTTCCAATACAACAATCGGGTCAAGCACTCCGTGATTGGAAGCGAGTGAGCTATCGAGTGTGACAAAGTTGAATGCTTCCAGTTGTTTTTTTCGTTCTGGATAGAGACTAGAAAATTCTGGAGAATGCATGATTTCTTCGTAGTGATGACGAAGTTCCCTTTTAGGATCGATGTACAGCGTTTTTACGTTTTGGAGCGCAACAGATAAAAATATGATTTGTGCCAGGAAAGATTTCCCTTGCCCAGTTGCACCGGTAATGATGATATGTGGATTTTTGGTTATTTTTCCTGCAATGTCTTCTTTATTTCCAACGGTTGCATTAAAGAGGACAATGTTTTTTGAGGCATGTATAGCTTTATCGATTGAATCCCAACGTCCTGTCCAGTTATCTACACGACCGATGTACCAACCAATACGATTACCAGCAGATGTATTCGCAAATGGCATGAGTTCCGCAAAGCCTCGACTCGTAACCATGTGGGTCCAGGTTCTTGTTTTCTTTTGCAGGTCTTGTCCATAGAGAAGACTTTGGAAAAGGTACGGTGTATCGTGGCTTGCTTCACTGATTTCAACGCCCATATCATCAAAGTAGTTTAGCACCACTTGGCGACGGTTCCGAAGTTGAGTGATAGAAGATGCTGATACGATGAGATAAGCGCCATACTCGATAATATCTTCTTTATTTCCGACTTTTTTCATCAGATCTTTTAGGGAAAAGGAGCCCATGATAATCTCATCTTGTTGGACGGTATTGGTACTGTCTGCCTCTTCCATAATATTTTTATATCGAGTATTAGAGCGTCCCATTTTTCCCTTTATTTTATTTCTGTCAATAAACTCCGCCTTGATTTGAAGTTCTACAGGAAAATTTAGGCGTTGGATAAACTCACCTAAGTGGAATCCGTTGAATATAGTATTGAATTTTCCGACTGGCAAAATGGTTACGAAGGATGTTCCGTAGGGACTTTCTAACTTGAGAAAGCCACCGCTCAAGCTTTTTATTAAGGTATCTGTCACGTTAAACAGTGAACGATTAGCAAGCACCTCCCCCTTGAAATGTGGAATATAGCGTAAGTATTGCATTCGTTGATAGTAGAATAATTCTTCGTTGGTTAGACGGCGACAACGAAGTGTCGAGAGAATTTGAAAACAGTCTTGTTCATCGGAAAGATAGTCTTCATACCATGGTTTCTCTTCTTCTAATTCAAAACCAAGTCCATTTGCGATGGTTTCTGTCAGTTCGGAGAACCGTTCATAAGCGAGGTCTGTAAGACTACTTGCCTTGTCATGTTTTCTGAGACGAACACCGACCAACCAATCAAATTGATAGGGGATTTCCATTTCATCTGTCAATGTATCGACTGTATGAAGAAGTAAGTCTTCACCTAATTTTCGGTTATTGGGAGAAAGGGCATCCATAAAATCACGCATCTTCTCTTCAAGAAGGTAATCTTTTGGGATGAGTGAAATTTCAAAGTGTTGATTTTTCGCTAGCTTTTTAATCAGCTGACTGACAGTCCATTTATGTTTTCTTTTTTTATCGTTATCAGTTATAGTGATTGGAGTATTTGGAATCCTGAAATAGGCAGCGACATGTTTATCCTTTCGGTAAATAAGATTTCTGTAAGTAGCCTTAATAGGATATTGTAGGTTGATAGCCATATTGCCTCCTTTCTATAGATTTGTTTGTTCAAAGACAATCTCCTCTTCCTCAAAGGAATCCACGCGTTCATCGTGGTAGATAGCTTTCTTGTTCAGGCGAAATTCATATAAATAGTAAATGTAGTCCGTGAGAAAGAGATGCATTTTCTTTCCATGTGGTTCGTATTCGGTGTAAAACTTTGCCAGCTTATAAGGGACATACACATATAATAAGAGGGAAATCGAGTGAGTAATTTTTGCGAGGGGGACAAGTATGAATGAAAGCCCTAGCACCATAGTGACAAAAACTAGGATAAAGACAACAAAAAAGGATAATTGCATAGGTGTTGCGAAGTACCAAATCCGTGTTCCTTTTTGTGTTTTGATTTCCTGAATCCAATAGGGAGCGTTTAGCCCCCTAGCGTAATCATAGAGCGGGTCTTTTTCAGTGTTCATATCAAAGCCCCGTTTCAATGCCAAAGAGACGGAGGAACCAACCAATAACAGCTAGAATCTGTTGTCCTTTGGTCATTGACATAATAATGCCCCAAAATCCTATAACAGAGAAAAGCTGGAGCCAAGAACTATTTTTCCAAGCTTTAATCGCTAATAGAATTGCGACTGCTGTAATAATCCAAGATCCATCTCCTTGGAGGAATTGTTGTAGTGAACTAGTATTCATAGATATTATTCTCCTTCTGGTTTTGCATAATCATTTGGAATAGTGTGAAGTAATTGAGTTACATAATAGGAGTCTCCTTTTGGAGTAAGTGTTAACGTAAAGTTTTCGGAGCGAGTATTGCCAGCAACTTCAAATGTGACTTGTGTGTAGGCGGTGATCGTTCCCGTATCTTCAACTAAGTAGATATAATCTATCGAATGAAAAATTGTGTTTTCAAGGGCGATTAAACCTTTGCCTACAAGGTCAAGGTTATCTTGATCCGTAGTGTAATTGGAAAAGAAGATAGTAAGGAATTTAGTTACTCTTCCATGAATTTCTTCTGAAACATTGTCTGTAGCCGTCAGGCTTAGTGCTGAATCTGTGTCCACATCTTTGGCTTGAACATCTGTCAAACTAGAGTACCAAGGTAATCCGGAAACGTAGTAGCTTTTATCATTCTTACCATAGGGAATGGAAAAGCCAGTGGTTAGTTCCACTTCTTTATCTTCCACTTTTTGTTTATACGTAACTTGATACAGTGCAGTGTTATCAGTCAGTTGTAAGAGTTTAGCAGAAACAAGTGAGGTAGGTGTTCGTTTTTGACCTTGTGACTTAATGGTGGGGGTGACATTATAAAAATTATTGAGTGTTTCAATTTGAGTTTCTTGTTCTTCGGCTTTATCCGAAAACGTGAAATAGGCTGCCACAAAGTCATTGAGGTAGTAGTTCAAGCGATAGTCTGTATAAGGAGTTGTTGGAGTGAGGCGTGTAGAGTGCGCCTTTCTAATTTCAGTTTCCAGATGAGTGACTTTACTGGAAAGGGCAATAGCACGCATGGATCCAAGAATGCCAATTAAAACGAAACATCCTAATCCAAGAAGGACTAGGATATTTACGTTTTTACGTGTTGCTTTGATGAGTTTTGGAGAACCACGTTTCTTGTCTTGTTTTTTGAAACGTGACAGATATTGTTTTACCTGGTTAATCAGTAAAATGAATTTTGTCATAACTCCTCCTGATTAGAAACTAGCTAACTCAATTAATTTATTGCCTTTTGCATACAACTGTTTGTGAAGTTTATTGATTTCCCCGTTAATGTAGTAGTAGCTACGTAGTTCTGAACGAATCTGGTCAAGGAAGTCTAAAGGGAGTTTTTCAGCCTCTTCGTTTTTCAATAAGCTATTTAATTCACCAGCTTTTGTCCAGGCTTCCTTATCATTATTTGCTTTCATTAGTTCACCAAGTTGTAAAGAGACAGACTTGATTTTCTTTTCAAAAATAGTTTGTTTTGCCATGATTATTTCCTCCGTAAATATGGTTTGTTGTTCTTTGATGATTTGGCGAAAGAGGGTGACGACATGAGTGTCCATCTTTCGATTAAAGTCAAGGACCTTGCCCGACGTTGTAAAATACGCATGTTGGTAGTGATCCATATCATCTATTTTTCGCGCGAATGTATCAAAATAAAAATCTTTCTCCTTCATCAATACGACAAATAGATACCAGATTTCGTTTGTTTCATGAAAGTAGGTAGCACCTTCATAAATATTTTTGATAAACATCAGCTAGATACTCGGATCAAGAGCTTGCCGAATCTGGTATTCCAAGCTAGATAATTTCTCATAGAAGAGCCGTTCGCGCTTGTCGGCTTGTTCTAAACGCTTCAGTACGTTATTGAGGAGGTAGGTTCGGTCTGAGTCTGCGTATCTTATTTCAGTATGGATTGCGACTAAAAGATCATCGCTATTATTCAAAGGTTTTCTCATGTCGGCATAGATTTTTTGGACTCTTTCAGCCAATAGGTTGTTGGTATGTAATTTACACCGTTCTGCATATGGATGGGTCATAAATGCCTCCTGTTACTCCTCAACAAGGTCATCATAGCCAAGGGAGCGATAGATATAGTCATCATCAAACCATAGCCAGTCATTGATTTCACCTTCAGTTGGAATTGTTCCTGAGAAAATTTCCTCACAAAGCCAGGTGAGTTGCTCGATTCCACCACGTTCTCGGACAACGTTTAGGGTTTCTCTAGCACCAGACCATGCTTTAAATTCATCTAAACTATTCAGTTCAACTTTGTATTCCATAGTGTTCTCCTTCTATATTTTGTAAGTGATAGGATGCTTGTAAATCTTGTAAGATATTTTCGCCTCGCTCGGTTATTTCACCATTCGCATGAATCATTTTTAGAAAATCTGTATTCATGATTTTGTCAGCTTCCTCTACTAATTTGAGTGAATTTGCGACCTGATACATCAGCCAATTGACCGTTCTGTCAATAGAATAGGGTTCAGGCTTCATTTGAAGTTTTAGAGGATCAGTACCACCAAAGAGACGTTGCCATTTTTGATCAGGTAGAAACGCACCAAATTTATTGGTGCCGTCATATACCTGTATTTCGTGGTTGATGATTCCCCGTGCGATTTCTCCTAAGTCAACACCGTTGACAAATTCTTCGATTGCGAGTTGTGCTTTTTCTTGAGAAAAGCGTAACTCATATCGATTCCAGATACCAAAAATCTCCAAGGATTCTTCCACGGAGATTTGTTCGCTTCGAGCTAGCTCATAGCGTTTTTCATAGAAGTTGAAGTAGAGATTGCTTTGACGACTGCCAAAATAAATAGAAATACCTTGACTAGCATCCGTGTCCCCTACGTTTTTAAGACTGCCTCCTCCAATGTGATTCCAGCTTCTGATATGTTTGAATCGGACCTCTTCTTTATAGACCTTGGTAATTAAATCTGAAAGATGAAATTGTTCATGTTCTTTTTCGTGACCAAGGTAGCGTTCATCTAAGGCAATATCTAGCCTCGTTATTCGGCTATCCGTTAGATCAAAGAGCATTGCTTGGAGAAATTCTTTCCAGGTAAGGTTTTTGCTTTTTAGTATGAGTTCCATTTCGCGACAGCCTTGTCCAGAGAGTTGGAGGGTTACTTGGAAATTTCCTGTTTCGATTTTATCCCAAAAATCAAATATCCAAATATTACCTCGTTTCCAGAGCCTTGAGTAATTTAGGAGTCTCGTTTCAAACTCTTTGAACTCGGTAAAAGAACAGTGAAGGTAGGTTTGACAGAAGTGGGATAGGTCACGAATAGACATGAATGTCATTCGTAGATAGTCAATCGTTACGTCTATGAGGCCTTCTGTATTATGCTTATGAAATCCAAGCTTCCCTTTGAATTGATTAAATCTTTTTAAACTCAGTCCGCGTGAACCATCCTCGTAACTGCGATAGGTGCGAGTAGAAATCCCGATAGATTGTGCAAATTGTTTTTGGGTCATACCTGTTTGCTTTCTAAATTTCTTGAGGTGTAGCGGATTTAACTTATCCATTCAATAGTAAAACTCCTTTCTAGTCAGTGACACAGTTTTTAGAGGCAAAGTGACACACTTGATTAATCTTGAAAAACCTTGGTACCATTGGCGTTTCGGGGGTTGGATGTTGTCATTTTGACAAATGTTACCCCCCTATTAGAAATCGGGGGTTGAAACACAATCATGGGCCGAAGGAACTGCGAGCTACGGTCTGCGCCTGACGTTGTCAGGCTTGCCCTTGCTCTTGTCCTAGCCCATGATTTGCGAGACAACTTTCAACCGCCTTTGGGTATGACTTGCGCCCTTCCGCCTCAAATAGTTCTAAGGTTTCAAGAAGTAACTGTTCTTGAAAAGGTGTCACAACCAGTGAGTTTTCCTCCTTGTCAAAAGGCATCCCTCGTTCATCTAGCAAATAGATAATTTTCCGGAGAGTTTTGACGGGGAGGTCCTTTTCCTTCGCGAATTCCGTTAGTAGTTGATAATTTTTCTCGGTTTTCGTGTCCATTGCCTCGTTGTTGTTTTCAAGTTCCTCTTTCTCATCCATAGCACTAGTTTGTCCATCTTCCAACACTGGTAATTTCATAAATTTTTCTTCAAAAGAAAATCCTTCATCGAATGGAACGTAGGGGGAGAAGAACTCACCAGCTAGTTCACCGTTATTGGCAATGTAGCCACGGCCATGAACCTTTTTGCCATTGATTTTATCTAGCTTTTTGAACTCTTTGTTTCGGTTTGCATCCCCAAACATCATGTTGTATCCGGTATCTTCTAAGTGTCCAACGGTGAGGCGTTTCATGAAGTTGTCACGAAGTGCTGTTTTGATGTATTCACCGTCTGGTCGCTGCATGGCTTGAATCACAAACATTCCTGCTTGACGCCCTTCAAGGATGATTTGGGTCAGGTATTCTGTCGCTTCAGCTTGTAGGCGATAGTCATTTTCTATCTTCGCGATGAAGGCTGCCCACTCATCAAAGACAAGGAATTTTGGCTTGAGACCGTATTGAGCAAAGTTCTTTCCAGTTTTGTAGTCAGGATGATTTTGCATGGCCTCGTATCGTTCTTCCATTTCAGCAACATTTTCCTTGAGGCATGATATGATATCTTCTTTTGAAATGAAGATACGACCTTTAAAAACAGGTGCTTTTTTTAGACCAGCTAAGTCAGCATTCTTCGGGTCACATAAATCAATGAAGCCAATTTTAGAGAGTGCCAATACAATTGTCATGAGAATGACAGTTTTACCTCCTCCAGTTCCTCCACCAATTAGTAAGTGTGGTTCTGAAATATAGTCCCAGAAGACGTCTTTCATGAGGCGTAGCCCTCTATCTGTCACAGTAACTTCTGAGACAGGAATGCGGGAGGCAATTCGGTTGATGGCAATATCATATTGAACGAACCGCTCGTCAAAGGTTTTGTTTCTAAAGTCCCCATTGAACATGACTTCAAGTGTTGCGCCAAGATTGATAAAGCGGTCTTGAAATTTATTGCCTTCAAGGATAAAAGAGACAAGTAGTTGGTATTTCCCACGTTTGACGTAGACTTTTGGAAGAGTAATTTTTTCTTTGGTTCGCCCCTCTCGTTTCATAGTCTTTGACGTATAATACCGATTTTCTAAAAGAAAATTAGCCATAATTCGTAATGTATTTAGGCGTTGAAAGAAAAGTATTTTCTGGTAGAGAATAGGTGTAATGATTGAAAGAACTACGATTGGTAGAATAGTTGTGAATAGGATACTTGGTACATACTGTAAAGGGTCAACAAGAAGCTGATTATAGATGGGATAGTAGTAGAATCCATTCGCTACTAAAAAAGGTGATAATAGTAGAAGACTGGTTATCACCCGAATATGCCTGTGAAATTTATGGACACGTAATCCACGATAGGTAAAGAGGTGCATATCTACCTCCTAGTATCATTTTTTATCTTCAGCTTTTGGTTCAATTTTGGGAGTAGGTTGGGCCCCTTTTTTCTTGATAGCAGAAGCATAGAGACGATAGTTATCGTTTCGTCCAATAGCTGAATAGGTCACCACAATGTCTGTTAGTTCTACTTCTTCACGGTAGTTGAGATTAAGGTCAGCGATTTCTTGTTCTGACATATCCACGATAGTGAAAAAGAGCGTTTCGTGTTGGTTGGCAGAATGGATACCAACGGTAATACCACGAATTTCCCCTGTTGGAACTTGGGCGAAAGATCCATCATCATTTCGTTGGCTACGATCCGCTTCATAAATGAGTTCTGCACCTTCCAAACTGCGGAAAGTCAATTTGCCAAAGACTTCATCTAGCTTTAAGGCATCAGTGATAACGCGGTAGCTTTTATCAACAATCTGTAGTTTTTCTCCAAAGTTTAATCCAGTTTTAGCCATAGTTTTCTAATTCCTTTCTTATTTTACAATTTCCAGTTTTTCAGCAAAGACATTGAGTGCAGGTGCTACGCTGGTACCATTTACTGCACGGTCTGGGAAGAAAATCGGGTTAATTACTTTGACTTGTGTATCTTCATCAAAGATTGTGTTTGTGGCAGGTGTGATGACGTGGAACGAACCATGTACCTGACTATTCAGGACGTGTCGTTGGTATTTGCCTTCTTTACCAAAGACGGTACGTGGGGCATGACCAAGTTTTTCATAATAAGCAGTTCCAATAAATTCTGGTTTCATAACGAGTGTTTCAGGAATCATAAGTAGTCTCCGTTTCTATATTTGAGTAATAAAAAATCAGCACATAACAGGGCTGACTTGAGCAAAGTAAAAGCGATTGATTTTGTTTTTGTAGATTTGACTATAATAAGTCAATTCAGCAAGTGGATAGCCAGTTGCCTTGAATTTCTTGACGAGCGTGTCAATTTCTTCTTTGACAGCACTAAAGAGACTTGCTTGCAGGTCTAAGCTGTGAGCGTACATTTTATGTGTAAAGAGGTAATTTTGATAGTGACGCTCTAAGCATTGTTCAAAATATGAGGTCATAAATGCCTCCTTTCTTTATTGTAAAAACAAAAGCTACTAGAAAAATCCAGTAGCTTGAGCATAGACTATTCCCGAGAAATAAAGAGAAGTAGTCCGTTTGAAAAAGAGTTATTTGGTTGAAAGACCTATCTAGGAACTAGACAAACCTTTCACGGTGGCAACGTTTAGCAAGGTGCTTTGCGTCAATTACCATCGCTTTCCCAGCCAATCATCCAGGTAGTCATTATCACGCCTGTCACGATTCTCTTACGCCCTTTGGCGAAGCCGGTTCACTTTACTATTCGGAAAAGTGCGAAAGTCCGAAATGCGTGTGAGCCCACAATTCCTAGAATTGTTTTACTATCTCAACTTCAACCACAAACGGACTTGACTTTCTTTTTCAAACAAGATACAATAAAGGTACGAAGTTTAGTGTAGTTTGATAGTCAGTCCTCTGGTTGTCAGACGCACTTTTTATTTAATTTGCAATGAACAGTGATAGGAAGCCTTTGGAATAAGGTTTTTATTTCAAAGATACTTATATCCTATCGGTTATATTTACATTATATATCCAACTGGTTATAAAGTCAACTGTTTTTTGTAAAAAATAAAAATTTTTTTGAAGGAATAGACAATGGAATTTGCAGAACGGTTGAAATCATTGAGATTACAAGCAAAATTAACACAGACAGAAGTGGCTGAAAAAGTGGGTGTCTCTCAACCTCAATATGCCCGATGGGAAGCAGGAAAAAGAAAGCCAACCTCAGAGACACTTCAAAAATTTGCGGACTTTTTCGGAGTTACAATGGACTACCTGTCAGGAAAAGATGATGAAGATGAATTATCAAATGTTGAAGTTCTATTCCGTATGGCATCAGACGGTCTGACAGATGAGGAAAAAGCTACCTTCCGTGAAGAATTGATTGACTTCATGAAGGAACGGAAGAAGCTCTTTGAAGAGGATAAAAAATAAAGCATTTATGTTTTAAATTAGGAGTGGCGTTATGGATAGAACTACGATTATCTCAGAATTAGAGAATATCAAAGATAAAGTAATTACATACGAAAAATCAGTTGCTAGGTTCAAACAGGCAAATAAGGAATTTGAAGAAGCTAAAAACTATGAACCTCGAAGACTGGTGGAGTTTGATAATAAGTATTTTCCTGAATTTGTTGAATCAAAAATAGGAAAGAAGAATCAGCCTAAAGAATTTGCTTATTTTGACCCAAGAAGATTATCAAAAAAAGCAGTGGGCAATCGGAATTCTGAAATCGAAAAACATAATAGTACTATTTTACAATTAAAACGAGACTTTGATGTGCAATATGAGGGTAAGAGACAAAGTTTTAAAATAGAAGATGATAAAGAAAAATCAGAAAAGCTTCAGTTGGCCGAAAAAGAATTACAAATAAGCAAGGAAGATTCAGAATATAACCTTAATATGCTTAATTCTATTGAGTTACTGCCAAAATCAATGCTTTCTAGTTCAATAATTGAACAAATAATAAAATATTTTTCTGATTGGCGAGTAGATAGTGTCAAAGAGGCAATAAATCTTTATTATAATGAGGCATGGAGGATAGAAGAAAGCAAGAAGCTACAAGAATTTTTCAGAACTGTTGATGAGAGACTCACAGATAACAATGAGATGATAGCAAAAGTTTCAGAAGATTCTTCTAATACTATAGAGGCACTCTCTGAACTAAGTAGTGCAGTTGAAAATTTGAGCAAGGAAATTGATTCTTTATTAGATAAGGAGTAGTAAAATGGCAAGTAAAAAATGGATGGAATATCAAAATATGACTACTAGAGCTAAACGTTTCGGTGGTGCGAACAATTATCAAGCTTTTCTGACAATGGCTGGAGTTCTGGTAGGAGCTGCAGTATTAAAGGGTGGAGAAACTGTTTTTAACAAATTCAAGTCCATAAGAAATAATAAGATTGAAAATGAATTATCAAAGAATTCTTATGAAGTGAGAGATTTACCCGAAGAATTCTTTGATGAATTAGGTGATGCAAAAGATAGAATAAAAGTCGGTTCAAAATTTCGAGTTGGGAAAGTTTTTGAAATTGAAGGAGAAAACTCTATATTCGTTGAAATTGAGGGAGACGATAATAATCCATATTTATTAAGAGAAGTGACTGTTGAAAAAATTTCTAACTATAAGTCGTTGGAGAGTAAAGGTTGAATGAAATAGCATAAGCTCAGAGAACTTTCTCTGAGCCTTTTTTCTATTCTTCCTCCGTCACATTAAACTTCTGGAGTTCTTCCTTATAAGCCTCACTACCTTTTTTGAAGTACTGGCGTTCTGATCCTGTAATATTAGCAGTAATAACATCATCTTTGTATTCATATTTGACCGTTGGATTGACGAATCCTGAGATTTCAAAAGTTTGCGTATCAGTATCAATGGTCATACTGCTAGTTGAACCTTCGGCATCGACTGTCCCTTTGTCACCTTTAATAGTGATGACCAGGTCAGTTCCGTAATCTCCGATTTCATAGTATTCTCCGTCCATATTAGGTTTACTTGAACAAGCGACCAGAACGATAGTAATAAAAGCAAGAGCAATAAGGCTAAGTAATTTTTTCATAAATGTTTCCTCCTAGTTGGAATTTATTTTACAGGAATCGTGTTACAAACGTGTTAATGATAGGGTTTCAATCTGGTTGCAAGACAAATGTGTTAGTTGTTAAACTAATTTTCAGTGGACAATCGTCTGCTTTTTTTATATAATTCTAGTCAACCGAATAGTTGACCGATAAATTTGTGAGGAAGTGTTCTGTGAAAAACGTTTATACAAAAGTAACCCAAATTGCAAGAGAACAACTATATCAATTTATGAAGGATAATCAGGTGTCACCCTTGAATTATCACTTTCATTACTATTTTGATGATTGCATCCAGAAATTCGGTATAAAGGTAATGGAGCATCACTTTACCAATCGGAAGATTGAAGGACTTACTATGATTGATGAGGATGGTATTTCAATCTCATATGAAAGTCGGAACCCGCAAGTAAAGCAGAACTTCACCAAGTGTCATGAACTAGGTCACTATATCTTGGGACATTCAGGTAAGCAGTTTACACAATTAAGTAGTAAAAAAGATACTGTTGAAGAAAGCCAAGCCAATATTTTCTCTGCTTATATTCTCATGCCCGATATTGTCCTACTGTCAAAAATTTATTATCGCTTGGATAGTTTCAAGCGAGTAATGACAGAGCTATCCGTATCAGCGGATGCCTTGAAATTTCGATTACAAGATTTATTTCGCTATCGTTTGAAACTAGACAATCAAGAGATTAGCTCAGCTATTTATCAATATCAAACGGGTCAAAGCAAGTCTGTTCTCAGTCTTTTTGAGGAACTCCATACTGAGATTGAAGACGAGTACCGAGCGGTGGAAGAGGATGTTCTTGCTAAAGTTCTGAATCGCCTGAGAGAGTGTTATTTTGTAGCAAGTACAGAGTTTCCCGAGTTGCTAGAAAATAGCTTTCGCAAGGAATTAGAGCAAGAAGATGATATTGATACTTGGTTAGAATATGATTTTGGACAATCAGTAGGTTACGCCTGGCGTACAGATATGTTGACCGCAAAGCAAGCTAAATCAAGAGCAAAAACAATACTCCTATTAGAAAAGAGGTAGTTATGTATCAACCTGACAAATTAAAACAAAAACGAGAAGAACTAGGCTTAGAGCAACAAGAATTGGCTGAGCTCATCGGTGTTTCAAAGCAGGCTTACTTCAAGTGGGAAAAAGGCTTGTCAAAGCCTACTAAAGCCAATATTGCTAAGTTGGAAAAAGTCTTAAAGGTTCCAGAAGGCTATTTGAGTGAAGATGAAATTTCATCCCTCTATAAGCAGCTGACAGAACCAAACCAAGAGAAAGCCATTACCTATGTTCGTGACCTGGTATCGTCACAGAAGGTTATCAGCATTGCAGAGAAGCGTTCAGAGTATCGTGTTTACGAGAAACTTTCTGCAGGTATTGGTGCTTCTGTTTATGGTGACCTGGACTATGACGTGGTTTATTACAATGAAGAGTTGCCACATGATTTTGCCTCTTGGGTTGATGGAAATTCAATGGAACCAACTTATCAAAACGGAGAAGTAGCTCTTATCAGAGAAACAGGCTTCGATTATGATGGGGCAGTTTATGCTGTTGTCTGGGATTCACAGACCTACATCAAGAAAGTCTATCGAGAAGAAGAAGGGCTCCGCTTAGTGTCAATCAATAAGGATTACCCTGATAAGTTTGCGCCATTTGATGAGAATCCACGAGTGATAGGAAAGATTGTCGGTCACTTCATGCCTTTGGAGGACTAACTATGGGCTACTTTGATTATTCACGAGAACCTAAAAGTGATATAGCTTTTGTGGATATGAAATCCTTCTATGCCAGTGTTGAGTGTGTCGAGCGAGGGCTTCACCCCTTAAAAACGTCTCTTTGTGTCATGAGCAGAGCGGATAATTCAAACGGCTTGATTCTTGCTTCATCACCTATGTTTAAAAAGGTCTTTGGTAAGCAGAATGTCGGAAGAGTATATGACTTACCCTTTGATATACATACTCGAAAGTTTTCTTACTATAATGCCAAACGTCAAGGGATTGAAATTACACCTGAGTATGTTCAATTTGTCGAAGAATGGGCAAAGGTGACCTTTATTGTCCCACCAAGAATGAGTCTCTATATCGAAAAGAACCTAGAAATCCAGCGTATTCTACAAAACTATGGGAGTCCAGAAGATATTCTCCCTTATTCGATTGATGAGGGATTTATTGACCTGACAGGCTCTCTAAATTACTTTGTCCCTAACAAAAACTTGTCCAGAAAAGAAAAGCTGGATGTGATTTCAAGTAAAATTCAACACGATATTTTCCGACAGACAGGCGTTTACTCAACCGTAGGCATGTCTAACAGTAACCCACTTTTGGCTAAGTTGGCGTTGGATAATGAAGCCAAGAAGACGAAAACCATGCGTGCAAATTGGTCTTATGAGGACGTAGAAACCAAGGTCTGGGGTATTCAGGAAATGACGGATTTTTGGGGAATAGGCAGTCGCATGAAGAAACGACTCAATGCTTTGGGAATTATGTCTATCAAGGAACTAGCTAATAGTAATCCTGATGTCCTCAAGGCTCATCTAGGAGTCAATGGTGTTGACCTTTTCTTTCACGCTAATGGAATTGATGAAAGTAACGTCCATAAACCCTATAAACCAAAATCTAATGGCATAGGCAATTCTCAAGTATTGCCAAGAGATTATGTCAGACAGAAAGAAATTGAGATAGTCCTTTCGGAAATGGCAGAGCAGGTAGCTGTCCGTCTCAGAAAAACAGGCAAGAAGACGACTTGTATTTCTATTGGCGTAGGTTATTCTCGAAGTGAAGGCAAGAAAAGTATTCATGCTCAGATGAAGATTGAACCAACGAATCAAACAGAAACCTTGAAGAATCATGTTCTGGCTCTGTTTCATAAGAAGTATAGTTCAGGAGCGGTTAGAAGTATCAGCGTTTATTATTCTCAATTAGTAGATGAATCATTCGGACTAATCTCCCTTTTTGATGACGTGGAACAAATCGAAAAAGAAGAAAGGCTTCAATCAGCCATTGACACCATCAGACATCAGTTCGGATTTACCTCGCTTTTGAAGGCAAATGCCTTATCAGAAGGCTCACGGGTTATTGCCAGAAGCAAGCTAGTCGGTGGACATTCAGCAGGTGGATTGGATGGACTAAGCTAATGATAGATAGAAGCTATTTGCCTTTTCAATCTGCTAGAGACCATCAAGACCGTGGTATGATGAAATGGATGGGCTTTTTCCTATCTGAACATACCACATTATTAGATGAGGAAAAGCATAAGACAATCTTTTCAGATGAACTTAGCTTACTGGATAAGCTTACTCTTATCTCACAACTCTATGCAGGGCAACTAATAGGGCAATTTATCATCAAAGAAAGCAATCAAAAAGCCACCTATCAAGGACAGGTGACTGAAATAGCAAATGATGAAATTGTAGTAAAATCAACAGATAAGTTTCATCTTATCGAGGTTAAAGATATTTTAGCCATTCACTTAGTGGAAGGAGGAACAGAAAATGAATAGGAAGGAACTTTACAAAGATAAGTTACAGATGGATTATTTCTCAGAAAGCTATATCAAGTTTGAAGAAGACTTTTACCGCTATTCAGCAGACGGTACACCATTGACTTTTATTATTGATGATATTCTGCTTTCTATGGCACTTTCTCATAAAAATTACTTCAAACTTAACAAAGAAAAGTCAGTTGATGGACGAGACCATTATTTCCAATTTCAAGTTACCTTGGAGCCCGATAATAAGAATGTCAGGACGTTTCGGTATGTGGGGCAAAGGGGGGAGTTATAATGTAAGATGAGTTAGAAGGGGTATGTTGTAAAGTTATTATTTCAAAATCTTCTAAAAGGAAGTTGGTGTATCGCGCACAGACCTCCTCTTTTTATTTAAATATAATCGGATGTGTTATACTAGAATAAACTAGATTAAGAAGGAATTAGGGCTAAAGGATGGAAGAAATTAGATTTGATGAAGTCTCTACTGAAAATGCCGAGAAAACATTTGTAGAAATAATTCTAAAAAAATCTTTAACAGATAGAAAGGAAAGTTATCAAACATTCTTTTTAAATGGTGTTTGGGAAAGTGGTAAAACTACCTTTTTAAATAATGCAGAAAGAAATGCAAATAGGACTAGATTCGTAAATTTAAAACTATGGAAATTACAAGATGAGCGAAGTGTAAAGCTGTCAATAATAGACACATCAATCCCTTCAACTTCTTTAAAGACGAGAGCTTGGCGAATGAGTTGAATACTCGGTAAGAGTGCATTACAACGACGAACAAAGCGAGAATATTCTAGAAAATTAGGGAATAGACTTTGAGCCAATTGGTGCTTTGCTTTAAGTGTTTCACTAAAATGAAGCACTCCCCACAGGTAACAAGTAATCACTAAACAGTCAGATGTTGCAAGATGGACGTTCTTCCGATTTTGTATTTCGAGTGGAACGCTTGTTTGATAAATCGCTTCAATGCTTGTCAGTAAATAAACAAAAACTTTTGTAAGTGTGCTATTATAAGTCATATAGGTCGTGCGCTTTCTAATTCTTAGTGGTTTAAGCTTAGGATAGCACGACTTATATATTTTTCAATGAAATCAACTAGCAATTCAGGTATACTAGATATAATTGAGTATCAAAAAGAGCAGATAAAAGATTTACAAAACACTAAAGATGAACAATTTAAACAATTAAGTAATATGCAAAATCTTTTAGACCACCAACAACGTCAAGCCTTACAGGATAAAAAAGTACTAGAAGAGTATAAATCAGAAATCAATGAATTGAAAGCTCTTAAAATGCCTCAGGAGGATATGAAAGATGGCTCGTCGATAAGGGGTGAGGCGCAGGAAGAAATTGAACGACAGAAAGCTCAATTGAAGTTATCAGAAGAAGAACGAAACAAGGCAAAAGAAAAAGACCCGGTAAAAACAGAATCTAAAAAATGGTGGCAACTATGGAAATGAGGGGAATCAAATGAGTCATTCCGAACAAATGATTGAAAACCAGTTCATACAGATCTTAAGTGAGAAAGAAAATCAGTGGACTTATCGTCCGGACTTGAAGTCGGAAGAAGCACTTTGGCAAAACTTTAGAGGCCATTTGAACCGAATAAATTTAGCAGTATTGGAAGAGCAACTATTAACGGACAAAGAATTCAAGCAAGTCAAAGTCGAGTTTTCACGTTTGACCGGAACGCCTTTTTTAGCTTCTCAATGGCTTAGAGGAGAAAACGGGGTGGCTCAAGTTTTATTAGAGCGAGAAAATGGGAAAAAAGTGACTTTAGAAGCCTTTAGAAATAAGGATATCTCAGGAGGAACTTCTTCTTATGAGGTAGTTCACCAAGTGGTCCCAGATTCCTCTAGAGTAGATCGTGGAGATGTGAGCTTGCTGATTAATGGGCTCCCAATCATTCATATTGAGCTCAAAAAAGAGTCCGCTAAAGACGGTTTCATGCAAGCTTATTATCAAATTCAGCGTTATGCAGAAGATGGATTTTTTAAAGGGATTTACGCAACTACTCAAATCATGGTGATTTCAAATAAAGTCGATACCCGATACTTTGCAAGACCTAGTGAAGATACCGCTGAAGCCTATGCTCGGATGAAGAAGTTTTTATTTAATTGGCGGACTGAAGACAATCAAACGGTTTCCGATTTGTTTGATTTTACTCGTACAGTTTTGCGGATACCCGATGCCCATGAATTGATTAGCCAGTATACCATTCTCGTCGATGATCAAAAAAATCAAAAATTCCTCATGGCTTTAAGGCCTTACCAAATTCATGCTATTCGTAAGATTCGTAAAAAAGCGGCACAGCATGAAGGAGGATTCATTTGGCATGCGACAGGTTCAGGAAAGACCATTACCAGTTTTGTCGCAACGAAATTATTAGCACAAAATGCGATCGGTGTCGATCGTACGGTCATGGTTGTTGATAGAACGGACCTAGATGCTCAAACGCAGGATGAGTTTACTAAGTTTGCCTCGGAATACCATACCGGACAAACGACCGGAAATTCGGTAGCCAATACTTTGATTGTTGGGATCAAAAATCAAAAACAGTTGGCTCGAAACCTCCTTTCATCAAAAAATAATAATACGATTTTAGTGACCACGATTCAAAAACTCTCTGCGGCTATGCGAAGTGCCCAACAAGAGAGTGAAGAAAAAGGCTCGAATCAATTTGAGAAGCTACGGCAAGAACATCTTGTTTTTATTGTTGATGAGGCTCATCGTGCGGTTAGTGATGAGGAAATGAAGCGAATTAAGAAAATATTACCCAATTCAACCTGGTTTGGATTAACGGGGACGCCTATTTTTGAAGAAAATAAAAAGCAAGAAAATGGAACCTTTGCCAGAACGACGAGCCAGCAATACGGGCCACTCCTTCACTCCTATACAACCAAAAATGCCATGGATGATGGGGCTGTGTTAGGCTTTCAAGTCGAGTATCATTCACTGATTTCAGAAGAGGATCAAGAGGTGATTGTCACCCAACTCAATAAAGGAAAGTTGCCAGACGATGCCCTCCAACAAGAAAAATTATTGCCTACGGAACTTTATGAAACAGATGAACATATTCGGACCATGTTACAAAAAATCTTTAATCGGAGAAGTGTGGTCAAAAAGTTCAAGGTAAAGAATGGTTTTCCTACGATGTCAGCCATTCTTACCACTCACTCGATTGCCCAAGCCAAACATATTTACCGGATTTTAAAGGAAATGAAAGATTATGGGACACTCTTGAATGGGCGACAATTTGATGAACGTCATCAACTGATTGATAAAGATTTCCCAAGAGTAGCTATTACCTTCTCAACCAATCCGGATCAATTAGAAAAAAATGAACAAGACGATGAATTAGTAGAGATCATGAAAGAGTATGCGAAACAGTTTGATGCCTCTCCTTATCAAGATGAGAAACTCTACAATCAAAATATTAATAAACGGTTGGCCCGTAAGGAAAAGCAATATCAATCGGATGGTCAGTGGCTAGATTTTGTTATTGTTGTCGATCGTTTATTGACAGGCTTTGATTCTCCAACGATTCAAACCTTATATATTGATCGAGAAATGAACTATCAAAAGCTCCTTCAAGCGTTCTCAAGAACCAACCGTATTTATACAGGAAAAGATTCTGGGTTGATTGTCTCTTTTAGAAAGCCCTTCACCATGAAAGAAAATGTGCAAAACACGTTTCGTCTATTCTCAAATGAAAAGCAAAACTTTGATCAACTGATTCCAAGAGAATATGAAGAAGTCAAAAAAGAATTTATCGAATGTTCAACACTTTATAAACAAAGCGAAGCTGACCTATCGGATAATCCCAACGATCTTAAAACGATGATTGCGCAAGTGAGTGCTTATCAAAAGCTAGAAAAGAGTTATAAAGCGCTCCGAAGCTATGATCAATACGAAGAGGACTTTGAAGCATTTTCAGAAGTGGTGGAGCAGTTGCCACAATATCAAGGTAAAACGGAAAATGTTAAAACAAAGATTAAAGAAATGATCGAGGATGAGGAGCATCCTGAGGAGGACTTCGAGAAGCTTTTACAAGAGATTGCTTTTTCTTCGCAGCTCAATGCGACACATAAAGACGTCGTGGATAGTTTTTATATTAATCAACTTTTGAAAGCGATCCAATTAAACGAAGCAGGGGCCGTTGAAAAATTTGAAAAAGAAATCCAACAAAAGGATCCTCAAATCCAAAAGATGTATCACACCTTGAAAGATCAACTCGTCAATACTACTGAAGAGATCGATGTGGCTCAATTAAAAGAGACTTCGATTCAAAATGAAATTCAAAGACAACTTCAAAAAGAAGCTGAAGAATTTGGATTATCCTTCGACTTTTTACAGTCTGCAATGAATGAATATCAAGGCGATAAGAAAACAATCCCTTATTTAACCCATTTACTGGATTCGATGACCCTCAGTAAAGAAGAGTTCGAAGCCAAAACGGGTGAAAAATACAGAAGAAGAACAAAAGTTTTAGAAGAACGACTACAACAAAATTTTGAACATCTTCAAAAATGGAAGGAAGAATTATAATGGCAACAGGTTTAAATCAACAACTATGGGCTTCTGCGGATATCTTACGTGGGAAGATGGATGCAAGTGAGTACAAAAACTACTTACTGGGATTAATTTTCTATAAGTACTTGTCTGATGCGCAGCTTAGAGAAGTTTATGAACAAGAAAATGGAAAAACAGATACCTTCCCAGAACGTTCCACTCAGTATGCAGGATTCATGGAGTGGTACGAAGAAGACAAAGACGATTTAATCGAAAATATCCAACCCAAACAAGGTTACTTTATCCAACCCGATCAATTGTTTTATCACTACCGCATCAAAGCAGACAACTATGAATTTAATTTGACCGACTTACAAGCAGGTTTTAATGAGTTGGAACGTCAAGGAGAAGAATTTAGTGGATTGTTTGCGGATATTGATTTAAACTCCACAAAATTAGGCTCAAATGCACAACAACGTAATGTGACGATTACTGAGGTCTTGCGTGCCTTAGATGAGATTGACTTATTTGAACACAATGGCGATGTGATTGGGGATGCTTATGAGTATTTGATTGGAGAATTCGCGTCAAGTGCAGGTAAAAAAGCAGGAGAGTTTTATACGCCTCAAGCTGTTTCGAAAATCATGTCAGAAATTACGTCGATTGGACAAGAAACCCGTGCGCCTTTTCATATTTACGATCCTGCGATGGGTTCGGGTTCTTTGATGCTTAATATCCGTCGTTATCTCACGAATCCAGATCAAGTGCACTATCATGGACAAGAGTTAAATACGACGACCTTTAACTTAGCACGTATGAACTTAATCCTTCATGGAGTAGATAAAGAACGCATGAACCTGAATAACGGAGATACTTTAGATGCCGATTGGCCCTCAGAAGAACCTTATCAGTTTGATTCTGTGGTCATGAACCCTCCTTACTCTGCGAAATGGTCAGCGGCAGATAAGTTTCTCTCTGACCCTCGTTTTGAGCGTTTTGGAAAATTAGCGCCTAAATCTAAAGCGGACTTTGCCTTTCTCCTTCACGGTTTTTACCATTTGAAAGAATCGGGAACAATGGGGATTGTCCTGCCTCATGGCGTGCTCTTTAGAGGAGCCGCAGAAGGAACCATCCGTCAAGCCCTTTTAGAAATGGGAGCTATTGATGCGGTTATTGGCTTGCCGGCCAATATCTTTTTTGGAACGAGTATTCCGACAACGGTTATTATTTTGAAGAAAAACCGTTCTCGGCGTGATGTCTTGTTTATCGATGCTTCTCAAGACTTTGAAAAACAAAAAAATCAAAATGTCCTGTTGGATGAACATATTGATAAAATTGTTTCTACCTACAAAAAGCGAGAAGATATTGAAAGATATGCTCATGTTGCAAGTTTTGATGAGCTCCAAGAAAATGACTTTAACTTAAATATCCCTCGTTATGTAGATACCTTTGAGGAAGAAGAACCGGTTGATTTGGTTGCAGTGAATACCAATCTCCTTAAGATCAATGAAGAATTAGTTCAACAAGATCAAACGCTCTTATCTTTGATTAACGATTTTTCAGAAAGTGAAGAGAATCAAGCCTTGATTGAATCGATGCGTCTTCTTTTGAGAGGCGGTCATGATGAGTAAAAAAAGTCCACAATTAAGGTTTGAAGGTTTTACGGATGATTGGGAACTGCATAAGTTTGATGAATGTTTTAATTTTCCTGTGTCTACAAATTCATTATCTAGAGCATTGTTAAA
>NZ_JBMVJC010000031.1:0-26250 GCF_049893385.1 Streptococcus sp. VTCC 12905
GTATGTGTCCTAAATTGGGAGAATTGAATAAATAACATTTAGAGAACGTAAAAAACGTTCTCTTTTGTTTTTGCTCAATTAGTCTTAGGAGGATTCAACTATGAAATCAAATCAGAAAAAATTACGTGCTAAACAACGTCAATCAAGAAATATGGTCATTGTATCGTTGATGAATGATACAGGTTGGTCACGTGAGAAAGTAGTTGAATCTTTGAAGGAGCTTGAAGAATATAACTTGATTAAGTTCCCTGAACAAGGTGGCATGATGCTTAAAGTTGGTGAGGTGAGATAATGGCTTACGGAAGAATTTCTTTAGAGCAAGCGCTGAATAGTGATAATTTCTATCAGCTTCCAAAAGTAATCATTGGAACAAAATATTATCGCAAACTGAAAGCAGAAGCTAAATTGATGTTCATGCTTTGTCGTGACCGCTTGAGTGCTTCCCTTGATAGCACTCGTAAAGGTGATTTACGTTTTGTGGATGATATAGGAGATATTTTTATTTACTATGCCATTGAGGACTTAGCAGAAGACCTTGGATGTGGTCGTGATAAAGTTATGAAACTAAAAAGAGAACTCATTAAGTATGGTCTGATTGATGAAGTTAGACAAGGGTTGAATAAGGCTAATCGTATCTACGTCAAGAATGTTATCACGGATATTCAAATTCTAAATATGGAATTTGAAGAAGCTCAAGACCTCTTAAAGACAGTAGAATCAATGGAAGTCGAAAAAACCGACTTCCGGAAGTCGGAAAATACGACTTCAAGAAGTCGTGAAATTAGACTTCAAGAAGTCGCAAATTCCGACTCAACTTATACTAAACAGAGTGAGACTAAAGAGAGTGATATTAAACATATTCTTTCTGAGGATGAGGACGAAAGAACTCCTCAAAATTCTGAAGAAAAGAATCAAAATCAATTATCACGAAAAGTTGATAAAGCTACCCGCTATGACCGTGACTATATTTGGGACTTGGTTCATGACCAGCTCCTCAAAGAAAACTTTTCAGTAACAAGCGCTGATTATGCCATGATTCATTTTGATGTTCGCTATCAGTACGCTTTAGAAAATATAAGGTTTGCCCGTTCATCTGAAATGGTTGCTGAATATGTCTTTAATGGGATTGTTGCTGAATGGAATCAAGCCATTAGGAAACAGCAGACTAAAGGAGTCGGCTAGTTTTAACCCTTGACCCGAGCAAGTCGTAAAACTACTTGCTGTCCCTTGACAACTGAATACCCCCTCTGCCCTGATACAGCGTGACTATGAGATACAAAATTGGGGGCGGAGTGTAAAGCTAGTTATCTAGCCTCAGTCACACATTGCATTATCGCAGGTTTGCCGTTTTGACCTTAAACGGTGCGCATGAAGTACGGATATAGTCCACGTGACTATACAGCATGGGTGTAAATCAACCTAAATTTATTCGAGAAGGAGAAAAGAATGAATAAATTTGAAGACCTTGCAAACAATGAGGTTTGCATCAGAGACTTAACACAATTAGGACGTGAAGGTGGTGCTTCAGCCTATCTTGACAGTGGTGAGATTTTGACGTTAAGGCCAAAGTATGGCACGCTGAAAAGAAAAGGTTATGTCGCAGGAAAACCAATGACCGTTGAGCTTAAAGTTGAGTACAAAGATGTCTTTTCAGCAATTCGCACGATTGAAAGAAATGGAATTTTAATTGCGAGAAGGTGTCGTTTTGGATTGACCAACATTCTTAGGCTAACTGGGACAGGCTATCACCGCACGTGGAAAGGAAAGACAGGAGGACATTCATGACTGATTGGAAAAATGGGCATGGTTGGAGCTTTGAAGACCAACAGGAAGAAAGAAACCAGTCTGACCGTCACCCGAAAAAAGACAACAATGAGCCTATTCGCTTTGAGGTGGTCGAGCATATCGCAACCTTATCCACCACTGAGACGGGATGGCAAAAAGAATTAAATATCATTTCATGGAATGATGCCGAGCCAAAATATGATATTCGGTCATGGAAAGATGACCATTCACGAGTTGGCAAAGGTGTCACGCTTTTCAAGGACGAGATGAAAGTCCTTGCAGATGCAATCAAACAAATCAATTTAAACGAAAATCAGAAAGAGGATTAAAAATTATGGATACAGCAGTTAGTGTTTTTAGAATTGTTCAAGCAGTAGTCGTTATTACAGGACTTGTATGGGTTCTTTCAGGAGCTATTGACTTCTTTGGTGGTCGAAACAATAATGATTCTATGCGCCAAGAAAAAGGCTCAAACTCAATGGTTAATGGGGGTGCAATCGGTGTCATCGGGGCAGCAGTTTGCCAAGCGATTATCGCAGCACTTCAAAATATTTCTGTTTAAGTCGAAAGGAGCTAGAGTGAATGGATAATATCACAAATTCTCTAGCTGAATATAGTTCAACAGTCAATCAGTATGCGGATAAAATCGGAAATGCCTTGTTACCAGTAGCATCTATCTTGATTCTGACTTTCTTTCTCTTTGATATTATGTCATGGAATAGACGGCTAGGACAAGAGGGCGGTAGCTTAACCGTTCAGCTTTGGATGGAAGTAGCGCTAGGCTATGTCATCGCCTTTATCTTGGTGTACAACTTTTCAGCCATTTTCGATTTCATCGTCTTGGTATTTAACAGGGGGATTGCTCTTGTAGATGGCGTATTACCTAAAAAGGATTTCAGTGCTGATGTTGATACGTCTGGCATTAGCGGATGGGTATTGAAACAAATAGTAAAATTTATAGGTTGGGGGACAGAGTATTTAGGTGGTGTCTGCGCAAACATTCTAGTATTTATGAGATTCTTCCAAATGTATATCTTGAAAGCAGTCGGTCCACTGATTATAGCGTTTTTCATGTCAGAACAAACAAGACAAATTGCAATTAACTTTTTCAAGCTTTTTGCATCCTACGCCTTGCAAGGATTGCTTTTGATTATTATCATGAAACTTTACCCCGCTTTGGTCGCAGATGATATGTTTAAAGCTGGGGATGGCGATTTTGTGACAGCTTTTGCATCGATTGCAAAAAGCATTGTCTATATCATTGCGCTTTTTGGTAGTCAACGTTTGGCAAAAACTCTTTTGAATGCCATGTAAAAACGCTCAAAATTTGGTAAAATAGACGTATTAGGAGGTGAGGTCATGTCAGAAACCAAGTATCATTTTAGACGAGAAGGAAACCATATCACGCTATCGTCGTCTCAACGTCAGAGCGAGCAGGAAGGACGCCCAACGTTCATTCAGCCAATCGCTCCTAAGCGAGCTAAACGCTCAATTTGGTCAAGAATCAGTTCGTTCTTTAGCTGGTTCTTTGCTATTCTCATGATGATGATTAGTTTTCTGATTGCAACGCCTTTCTTTATCCTAAGCGTTCTCTGGAACTGGGTGGTTATGTTTATTGGGCTGTCTATTTTTTGGGTTTTAGCTTTCTTTGCATTTCATGCGTTTGTTTTAGATAGCGTAGAAGCAGGGAATCCATTTGAATCAGGTTGGACTGTATTTATTATCCTTATGATTGCTTTGGTAGGTGCTATCTTATCTACGATTGGTCAAATAAAAGAATAACCAAAACTGAAACTGTTGAACAAACACTTTGCACGGCAAGGTGTTTTTATTGTAGCTAGAAAGAGGTTGTATGAACAAACTAGGAAGCGAGTTCCTGAAGGAGTTTGACAACTATGAAAGACCGATAGCCTTTGGTATGACCAAACGGCTATTAGTGATGATGGTTGGCATAGGGATAGTGGTCAGCATCACTATCACCATTTCCTTAATGGGACTCTCGGAAATTTTCATGTACCTTGTGGCGCTTCTCATTGCCCCGCCCTTTGTTATTTATGGGCTAGGTTTTGATGAATCGTTCAAAGATAAGGTACTGTTTAATCTCAAAGTCCAAAAACGGGCATATATCACTGAATTTGAGGAAGGAGAGGAGTTCACGACTGATGATTTTAAATCTTGGAAGAAAATCAAAGAAACTGACGAAAGCTGAAAAGGAACGTAAAGCACGGCTGAAACGCTCCTTAAAGGCTTCCACTCAGAACACGATAAAATACAATAGCCTATTTGAAAATGGGCTGATGCACATTGCAAAAAATGAATGGTCACGAACCTACCGCTTGGGAGACGTGGCTTATCTTTCAGCCAATCAGGATGAAAAGATTGACGTGATTGACACACACGCCGAAGCGCTCAACTCACTAGATGCAGGGACGACTTTTCAGCTCTTAGTCATCAATCGCAGGATTGAAGACAATGCCGTTGACCAAATAAAATATGATGAAGTGGGTGACGGCTTTGATAATTTCCGCAAGGAATATAATGAGATGATTGAAAGCCGTTTTTCAAGTGATTCAAAGAATTTTCAGGTTGAAAAATATGTCACCTTAAAGACAGAAGCCTACAATCGAGGGCAGGCAGATGCTAATCTGAGTGAATTAGGCAACTCCCTTGAAAATCAATATTCTCAGATGGATATTGCTTTTGAGGAAATGGACGGGAAGGCACGGCTAGATGTGTTTGCGGAGCTACTTCTAGGGAAGCACAAACTCCCGTACACTTTCCGAGATATAGCCTTGTCTGAATTGCATACCAAAGATTTTATCGCCCCTAACAGGCTTCATTTTTTGGAAAATCGTTTCCGTATCAATGAAGGGGTCGCTAAGGTCATGTATGCCCGAAACTTCCCAACCTTCCTGACTGACCGCATGATTAAGAACTTAACGGATATTGGCGTTGAATTGGCTATCACGGTTCAAGCTGAACCTTATGAGCCTTCAGGCTTCATGAAGAAGATTAACAACGCTGACACCACCATCAAGGCTGAGATGGTTAAGGCACAACGTTCAGGGGCACAGGAAGGGATTGACCAAGAATTGGCGGTTAGTGGTCGAGCACGTGAGGTCTCTGAATCTACGAGACGGTGGAAGGAAGAGATTGACGACAATGACCAAAAAGCCTTTTCAGGGCTGATTGCCATTTATTTTAAGGCTGAAGATGAAGAGGAGCTGAAAAGTATCACGGATAAAATTCAGACCGCTTCCCGTAAGGTGGGCGTAGATTTTCAAGAATGTTATTACTATCAGGAGGAGGGACTAAACACCATCCTTCCTATCGGTCATACCTTCTTAAATGTCAAACGTCGTTTTGTCCGTGATATGACCACAGCCAACCTTGCGACTCAAGTTCCCTTTACTAACGTTGACCTCAAATCAGAAAGTGAACGGGCGCTATACTACGGACAAAATCAACTGTCTAACAACGTTATTACCGTTGACCGTAAGGCTGACCTGAACACAGGGTCAGGCGTGGTACTTGGGTCTTCAGGGTCAGGGAAATCTGTTACCGTGAAGACTATGGAAATTATACCAACCTACCTGAAGAACCCTGAAGACCGTATCATCATTGTTGACCCTGAAGATGAATACTCTGATATTGGGCGAGAATTTGGGGCGCAGTTGGTGGATATTTTCATCGGGTCTAAGTCTCATTTGAATCTGATGGACTTGCCTGATGTGAGTCAGCTGAAAGATGAAGATGATGACCCTATTGGGGATAAGTCGAACTTGCTGATGGGGTTGTTTGAGTCCATTCTTGAAGAAGTGGGAGATATTCAATACACGATTATTGACCGTGTGACCCGTGAAACTTACAAACGCTTTGAAGGAGTCGATAGAACCCCAACCCTCAAGGATTGGCATGATATTCTTCAGGAACAAGAAGAACCTGAAGCGCATGAGCTAGCTCTGAAATCAGAAATCTATGCCAAAGGGTCACAAAATATCTTTGCGCATGAAACCAACGTTGATATTACTGACCGCTTTGTGGTCTTTAATTTGAAACGCCTATCAGGGAAACTCAAACCCTTTGCCATGATGGTTATTCAAGACTATATTTGGAATCAGGTTGTCGCTTCACAAGGGAAGTTGACCACTCGCATCTACTTTGACGAGGTTCAACTCTTCTTCAAGGAAGAAGCACAGGCAATCTTCTTTACAGAACTTTATTCTCGGGTTCGGAAATATGGAGCGATTGCCACAGCCATCACTCAAAATATTGAAACCCTGATGAATAAGGAAGAGGGGCGGAAGTTGGTGTCAAATAGTGAGTTCATGATTCTCTTGAAACACAAGAAATCTGACCTTGAAGCTCTTGCAAAAGCTATTACCTTGACCCCGACCCTCATCAAGTATATTGAAAAACCAAAAGCAAAAGGGACAGGCTTGATTGTCGCAGGTCAGGTGGTTGTTCCTTTTGAAAATCCTATTCCTAAACACACAAGACTGTATGAGCTTGTGACCACAGATGCTTAGGAGGTGTACCGTTGTCAAGACAAACAAGACGAGACCTCCGAGATGCCAAACGTGAGTACAAGGAAGCCAAGTCTGACCTCAAGACAACGAAAACCAGCTATAAGCAGGCTGAAAAGACGGAAGCACGGCTTCTGAACCCTAAAACGGATGCTGAAAAGCGTTATTTGGGACAGAAAACAAAGGCAAGACGGAAGGTCGCTAGTAAAGAACTTGAAACTCTAAAAGAGAATAAGAAGAACGCTAAAGCCAAAAAGCGACAAGCCATTCAACGAAACGGAGGAACAAACCTTCAAAAAGTCGGACGAGTTGCGCATCATCAGGCTTCTCAAGCCGTGGATTCTGCTTTTCAGGATAATGACGTTTTAGAAGATATTGCTTCAGCCCGTCAAAATATCCGCAGAACACACGCTGAAGTGAGACAAGCTAAGAAGTTGGGCAATTATACCGTCAAGATTGGAAAGGGCGCAACACGGGGCATATACGGGGCAGGAAATCGCACCTATAACCTTGTCCGTGGTCGTGGTTTTACGAGAACCCCAGTACGAAATCGATGGGAAACAAAAGCCAAAACAAAGTATGACCGCTTGCGGATGCGACTAAGAACTTCAAAAGCGGGTAAAACTGCAAGCGCCACTAAAAAAGTTGGGGCAAAGGTGGCTAAACCAGTCCTGACGTTGCTGAAAAATCCCTTATCAGCCAAAGCCTATATCATCATGTTTCTTGGTATCTTCCTTATCGCCCTTCTTGGTGCTATTACAGGTGGCGGAAGTACCACAGTATCACAAAATGAATTTGACCTCACGGACACTTGGACATACTTATCCAAGATCGACCGTGAGAAGTCAAATGATGAAGTGGACTATTGGACAGATATTGACTCTATCATGATGTTTATGGGGTATAAACATGAAGACTTTACCCTAGATGCCAAGTATGATGAAAAAGACAAAAAGTGGTATCAAGTCAAACATTCCTATAGAGAGTTATTGTCTGATATATGGGAGCAGTTAAACGGGGATAAAGATAACTTGAAGACGATGGCGGATATTTACACGTCAACGGATAACAAGTATCTGAAACTCAGTAAAGATGCTATCTCAGATTATGATGAAATCCTAGCCCAAGCTAAGCAGGTTGGCTATTATATCACTTATAATGACCTTGACAATCCTTTCAATAACCAAGTCAGCGATGAAGAGCTTTCTCCAATCCGTATTGATAAACGCTTTGGCTATACGTCTAAAGACAAGATGTATAACGGTTCTGTTTTGCAGGCAAATCAAGGCGACAAACTCTATGCGGTTATGGAGGGAAGAGTCATTATCGAAGGGAATGATGTGACCCTCAAGACTAAAGATGCTCAATTCACTTATAAAAATGTGGCACGGATTCGAGTTAAAAACGGAGACAGGGTCAAAGCAGGCGATGAAATCGGTGAAGTGAGTGACACGGCTGGTCAAGAAGTCTATTACAAGAAACTCAAGAACAGGAAAAAGAAAGAATGGGCTTGGGTCAATGTTGGCTTTTACTTGCCAAAAGTAGAGTACAATCAGACCACGTCTGTCATCTCAGATATGAATATTGACGGTGATATTGGTAAGAAAATCACTAGCATCTATAACTATCTGAAGAAGAAAGATAATACCATCACTATCAATGGCGTTTCGGCTATGCTAGGGAACTTTTGGACGGAAAGTTCCATCACCGCTAAACGTGCTGAAGGGGATTATCTGAATCCACCTGTTGGGGCATCCGCTAACTCATGGGAAGACCCTAATTGGTTGAATATGGGAAATATGGAAATCTATAACGGTATCTATCCTAATATCATCCACCGAGGGCTTGGACTAGGGCAGTGGACGGATACGGCTGAAGGTTCAACCCGTCACACAGCACTCCTCAACTATGCCAAAGCAAAAGGCAAGAAATGGTATGACTTAGAACTTCAACTTGACTTTATGTGGGATGGCGATAGTCCATATTATATCCAAACGTTGAAGGATATTCTTCATTCAAAGGATGATGTCAATACCCTGACTAAGAAATTCTTGGTTTATTGGGAAGGTAATGCAGGCGATAAGTTAAAAGAACGGCAAAATAATGCTCAACAAGTGCAGTCCTATCTGCAAAATCCAACAGCAGGCGGTACAAGAGGCGGAAGTGCTACTCTTCAAAGTTCTTGGGACTTTCCTTCTGAGTATGCTTCTAAACTGAAAAGTTATCCTTCAGCAGCCACCGTCACGCAGTCCTTATCAGGAAATTCCTATCCAGTCGGTCAATGTACATGGTATGTATATAATCGTTTAGTCGAAGCAGTTTCTCCAGCCTATAATTGGCTTGGAAATGGTCAAGATTGGGTCAGAAACCTTGTAGCTAAAGGTTGGAAATTTAGTAACACGCCAGTAGCTGGTGCAGTCGTATCAGTAGCAGGAGGATTTGGTTATACCCTTCCAGCCTATGGTCACGTGGCTTATGTGGAATACGTCAATCCTGATGGGTCATTTCTCATTTCAGAATGTAACGTCTCAGGCGTTCAGAATAAAATCCATTGGGCGGTATGGACAAACCAAACTTACTATACGTTTGCGATTCCGCCAAAATAAAGTTCAGAAAGGAAGACTATGATAGATTTAAAAAAACTCAAGGCTTTGAAAATAATCGGCTATGTGTTTTTGGTCATCGTGGCGGTGGTGGTCGGTGTGGGCATCGGTCAATCACTATCAGGTGGTCAGACCAAAACCACCAAAACAGAAGCTAAACAAGAGTCCACAGAAACGGCACTGACTCAAGAGCAGGTTGAGGATTTCCTGATTAGCTATTTCACGAAAAAAGACCTTGGCGAGAACAGAAACCGCTATAAGGAATATATGACGGATGGACTTTACCAGCAGGAGGTCGCCAAAGAAGAAGAGCCAACGAGTCAGACCTATAAAGGCTTTGTCGTTGACTTTGCATACAAGTCATCAGAAATCTTTATCAATCAAGAAGATTTGTCTGTCATTGTACAAGTCAACTATGTCAATACACTTCTTGATGAAAAGAAAAATTATGATACTGCTCAAAAGGATGTTATGAATAAGCTCACGCTTCGTCTCACTTATGTCAATGAGAACGGAACACTCAAGGTCAATAAGATGGAGTCCATCATATTGACAGACCAAACGGGAGACTATGGCATCCTAGATAACACTACCACGTCATCAGAGGAGACAGAAAGCTCTTCAGAAGACACGTCAGCATCTGAAAACAGCACTGAATCAAGTACTGAAAAAGATGCTTCTTAACATTAGTAACCGAAAAGGAGAAAAAGAATGGTCACTAGAAAATCACAAAGCCAAGGGCTGAAAGCAAAAACAGAAAAATTGGAAAAAGAGCTTGATAAAGTACAATCTCAAAAAGCTCAATTGGTCACCAAGGAAAAAGAGCTGACTAAGCAACTGAAAGCCACCAAAGCTGAGTATATTGTCGCTTTGATGAGTGAATCAGGTAAATCTATTGAGGAGCTGGAACGCTTCGCAAAGGATAAGGCTGAAGATGCTACTGAGAATGGCGGTGACGGTCATGTTCCGAATTACTAATCTTCAAACCCGTCAACAAGAAACTTGCGCTAATCGGGATGAACTTTTATCTGTCATCAATGAAAAATCGGTTTGGGCTGAAGATAGAAACGAGATTTTCACACTTCAGTTGGAACAGTTGTCAGAAGATGGGGAGATTCTAGATAATACGAGCTTGTCCCTTCCTCTTCAGTCTATCGTTGAGGAAGCGCTTGACGGTTTTGGGCTGAAGCGAGAGAAGAAGGGTTTTGCTTTTCTTCAACGTCACAAGACACAGCCCAAAGTCAGCGCTTCTGAGGACGTTTCTGAAGAAGAACCCGCACAATCAGCTGAACTTGACCTCTCAGAGCCAATCTCAGCACCACTTGAAGCAGAAGAACTGACAGAAGCACCTGAAAAGGAGCTGAAATCAAATCCGCATCGCTTGGAACTTGAAAAAACACAAGAGCAGTTGGTTGAGACGGCTGAAAAACCGTCTTCCAAAACTCAAAAAGTCTCAGCTCCCAAAGGCAAGAAAAAGGCAACTCCTTCAAAAGTCCCACGTCAAGCCAAAGCAAGACCAGCATCAATAGGACTTATTTGGAAGGTGCTTGCGATTGGAGCGTTAGGCTTGTCTATCGCTTCGTTTGCCTTACTTCAGCAACAAACCCAAACCATCAAAGCCCTTGAAAACCGTGTGACTCTTGAAGAGCATCAGGGTCAGGTCGAGGTGGTCGGTCGCTTCTTTATTGCCAACTACTATTCAGGCAGAGATGACAACCTCAAGGACTTCTTGAGTAAGGACTTGAAAGCTGAAGGCGTCTCAGCCAAAACAGATGAGCAAGTCCAGTCAACGATTTATGAAGGGGTCTCTCAAAAGAACGACACTATCAACGTAACCTTTGTGGTCACAACCAAGGATGACGATGACACCATCAAGACTGTCCGCCTTACCCTTCCTTTTCAGGAATCAGAGACGGCAACTTATGGCTATGTGTTAGTCGGTCAACCGAAATTCTCTAGCTTTGGAGAATAAGAATCGCTATAAAAATCAATATTAAAATAGCTATTTTAATCACTATCACTAATCAAAACGAGGGAAAGAAAATGAAAAAATGGACTAAAATGATGACACTCTACTCAGTTGCCGTATTGGCATCCGCAAGCTCATTGACCGCTTTTGCGGATGAGAACGTGCCAGCAACGGACACCCGAGCGGTGGCAGTAGAGTCAACGATTGCCAATTCAACAGCTACACCGTCAGATGATACCACTACGCCAACTGTCCCAACAGACCCAGCTGAAACGCCAACCGTGCCATCAGACACAACAGGGGGCGCTGTGGTCACTCCAACAGACCCTAATGCGACTGTTCCGACTGAACCATCTACAACTGAACCAGCGGACACCACAACGGTCACACAGCCTTCAGACACGACTGTACCCTCAACAGATGGGACAGCAAACACACCAACAGAACCAAGCACCACGACTGAACCAAGTGAGCCAGCCCAGCCAACAGAACCAACGACAACAAACACAACGCCATCAGATGGCGATGGGACAGGGACTGTAACTGTTCCAACGGTAAACGGTGGGACAACAACCCTGACCCCAAATCCAGCAATTCCAACCAATAACCCTAATGTCTCAGCACAGACAGCGGTGAATGCAGGGGCTAGCCAAGTTGGGACAACCTCAACGGTAACGGGTCAAGTGGTCTCTAACGTTTCCCCTTCAGCTCCAGTTTACACCAATACAGGCTATCAGATTGTTTCCACACAAAATAGCCAAGTTGTGGTGGCATATAACGATGGAACAACAGCAACAGTTGCTCCTGAAGTGGTAGGAGGAGTTGTCAATGCGGACAAGACAATTTCTGTTAAGACCAATACAGGTGAAACAAAAACACTCCCAACAACTGGCGAAAAGGAAAATGCAATGCTAACAATTTCAGGAATTATCACGATGCTAGGAGCGTTCTTATTCAAGAAAAAAATGGTCAAAGATAATTAAGTCAAATCAAGCGTTTAATCACGAGAGATTAAGCGCTTTTCTTTTTAGAAAAGGAGGACATAAATGGAACAAGAACGAGTCGGGATGAAAATAGCGGATGTTTACAAATTGACAGGGGAACTCTTCTTGAAGGCTCTCTACTATGCTATTGAAAATGGCTATCAAAGTGTCAAAACCTATGCTGAAAATAAGACCTTTTCCGATAAAACCAACTGGAATCAGTTCATGGCGACAAAGGAAACCAAGCACTTTGAAACCTTTTTAAATAGTGAAGTCAACTCAGAGCGCTTAGAAGAGTATCTGAAGGGCTACGAGGTGGGCTTTTCTATCAAGGACAATGGTGACGGGACAAGTACGATTGCCATCGATGCGAAAAATGTTCAAGCCCTAGAAGCCAGCTTTAAAGGAGTTATCAATGATTTAACAGACCCCAACAAGGCGGAAAAGCTCAAGGAGAACCTTGTTAAAAGCCCTAAAAACATGACCTTAAATGAAAAACTTGCTTACTACAAGAAGCAGGTCAAAGCTGAAATCAAGGCAAAAGCACAGGTCAAAACTAAAGCACCTAAGAAGACGATTGCCAAAGATGAAAAGGGGTTATAGATGGTTACGGAACAAAAGAAACGGAAATTTTTGCCCTACCTTATTGTGGGGCTGATAGTCTTTTATGTGACGCATTGGTTGGTCAAACTCTATGCTATTGCACCAGCCACAGAAGGCGTGATTTTAGTGGATAGTGCCCGTTTGGACTGGATGATGGCGAATTGGTCAAGTAAGTCACTGATTGACTTTGACTTCACACAACCGAGCTTGTACGGTGGCGGACTGGCTTTCTTTGTCGTTCTCCTGTTTTACTTTCGCATCAACGACAAAGGGCGCTACCGCTACGGTGAGGAATACGGTTCAGCGAGATATGCCACGGTCAAGGAGATAGCTTCTTTTAGGGATAAAGAGCCTGAAAATGATATGATATTCAGCCAAAATGGACGGATGGGACTCTTTAATAAGCGCCTTCCCTTTAACAAGCAACTGAACAAAAATACCCTGACGGTCGGGTTGCCAGGGGACGGGAAAACTTTCACCTTTGTCAAGCCCAACCTGATGCAGATGAATAGTTCTTTTGTCATTACTGACCCTAAAGGACTTCTTGTCCGTGAAACAGGCAAGATGCTTGAAGAACACGGCTACAAAATTAAGGTCTTTGACCTTGTGAGCCTGACCAATTCCAATCAGTTCAACGTCTTTCACTATATGCACGATGAGCTAGATATTGATAGGGTGGCTGAAGCGATTATCGCAGGGACAAAACGCTCTGACAATACGGGAGAAGACTTCTGGAATCAGGCGGAAATGCTCCTGATGCGGGCGCTGATTGGCTACCTTTATTTTGACGGGAAGGTACTGAAGAAGTATGAGCCAAACATTGCACAAGTCGCAGACCTCCTGAGAAATATCAAGCGAGACGATGAAGACACGCCTAGCGTGGTTGAACGGATGTTTGAAGAGCTAGAAGCTGAACTCCCTAATAACTACGCTAACCGCCAATGGGAGCTTTTCAATAGCAACTTTGAAGGCAAGACCATGACCAGCGTGCTGTCTTTGGCTTCTTCACGGTTTGCGGTCTTTGACCATGATGCCGTGAGAAACCTGACCGCCCGTGATTCTATGGAAATGGAAAAATGGCAGATGGAGAAAACGGCTGTCTTTATTGCCATTCCTGAAACAGACAAGTCTTTCAACTTCATTGCGACTACCATGTTTACCATGATGTTCAGACAGCTCCCAATGACCGCTGATGAGATTTTGCAGGGCAATCATCCCACGTGCAAACCTGAAGAATTGCTTCATATCAGGCTGATTCTTGATGAGTTTGCCAACTTTGGGCGCTTTCCTAACTTCACGGAGACCCTTTCATCCGTACGGTCACGTGAGATTTCGATTGATATTATCATTCAAGCCATCAGTCAGCTGAAGGCACTCTATAAAGACCAATGGGAGACTATCTTCAATAACTGTGCTACCTTGGTCTATTTGGGAACAAATGACAAGGAAACGATGAATTACTTCTCTATGCGGAGCGGTAAGCAGACCATCAATGTCAAGAATCAATCTAAAACACGGTCAACACAAGGCTCAAGCAGTGAGTCTATTCAGACCATCCAACGTGACCTATTGACTCCTGATGAAGTGGCACGTATCGGGGTAGATGAAGCCCTCATTTTTATCTCTAAACAGAATGTCTTCAGGGATAAAAAGACTAACGTGCTTCAGCATCCAAGGTCTAAGGAGTTAGCCAATAGCCCAAGTGATGCGAATTGGTATCGGTACATCCGTTCCATGAATGATATGGATGATTGGGATGCCAATGTCAATCATGAACGCTTAATTGAAACTAATGCAGATAAAATCTTAGCGACTGAACTTCCTTTTGAGAAAGTTGCCTAGATTGATGTTAAAACCTGTTAGGAAGTCTAACAGGTTTTCTTAGTTTGGAGGAAAACCATGAAGGAAACGAAACAAAAATCAAGGGGGATAGGATATTTTGAAACCGTCTTTTCAGCGGTTGACTTAGCCACAATGGCTGAAGCACTCAAGCGGTTTGCGCTTGAGCAAGCCGTCACAGCAACCAGTGAAGAAGGAGAGGTCTTGAATCAGTTCGTGTCAACGCTGATTCAGACACTAGACCTAGAAGCCTTTCAAGCAGTCGCTCCTCAACTCTTCAGCTATCCAACGAGATATCAGGAAGTCCTTGAAGTTGAGGAAGTCAAGGCAACTGAAGAGGAACTGAATTATCTGAAGGACAATATTGATGCACTCCTTCAGGAGAAAGTCGAGGTAAAGTAAGATGAAATACGTGGTACTTGCTGAAAAGCCTGACCAAGCCAAAAAGTACGCTCACGCTTTGGGTCAGGCAACCAATGACAAGGGGGCATGGCGAGTCAAGACAGACCTGCTAGACGGTCAGGTGACGGTCGTTTCAGCAGTTGGTCACTTGGTCGAGATAAAAAATCCTTACCAGAACTATGAAAATTGGAACTTATCCAACTTGCCAGCATTCCCTGAAGCCTTCGAGTATGAGGTTAAGGCTGATAAGAAAAAGCAGTTTAACCTGATTAAGCGTGAAGTCACTCAAGCGGATTGTATCATCATAGGAACGGATGCAGACCGTGAAGGGGAATCCATCGCCTATCTCATTTTAAGGCTGATTCCAAATGCGCTGAAGAAGGTCAAATATCGCCTATGGGTTAATTCCTTAACAGATGCAGGGATTATCAAAGCCTTTCAACACTTGAGACCAGCAGAAGAAACTCGTAAATATGCGGAAGAAGCGGAAGCACGTGCCAAATCAGATTGGTTGGTGGGCTTTAACTTCAGCCCGTGGACGTCTCTGAAACTTCAGGAAATGGGGTATCTTGGCGAGAAAGACAAGAAGTTTTCAGTTGGACGAGTACAGACCCCAATAGTATCTCTCATTGTCGAGAATGACCTTGCGATTGATGCTTTTGTCTCTCATCCTTTTTGGAAAGTCGAGCTTGTCGATGATGCAGGGACAGTCTTCAAAAATAAGGAGCAATTTGAGACCCTAGAAAGCGCTCAGGAAGCCCTCAAGGCTCTTGGGGGGGAATCGGTCGTCAAAACCATTCAAAGCGAAAATAAGGCGGTTTCTGCGCCGAATTTGTACCATCTAACAAGCCTTCAGTCAGAAATGAGTAAGAAATTTCATTTTGACTCCGCTTATACGCTTGAAGTGGCTCAAAAACTCTATCAAAAAGGGGTCACGTCCTATCCACGAACTGACCATAAAGTGATAACCCCTAATGAGTTTGAAGTCTTGGTCAAGCATCTAGAAGATTACAAAGCGATTCTTGGCATCGATACAGACTTTTCCAACACACAACCACGCAAGAAGTACGTGCAAGATAAGCAGATGGAACACTATGCCATTATCCCAACGGAAAACACGGCTGACGTGGCAAGCCTTGAAGGAGATGAAAAGACCGTTTACTTGGAAATTCTCAAGCGAACGCTTCTCATGTTTGCGCCAGATTATCGGTATCAAGCCACTCAAGTCACTCTTGAAAATAACGGACAAACCTTCAGCGCCAAAGGGAATGTGATGACCTCTGAAGGCTGGACTCGGCTTGCGGAGAAGAAAAATAAGGACTCTGTCCTTCCTGTCTATCAGGAGGGGGATAGAATCGCCACTGAAGTCCAAATCAAAGAAGACAAGACCAAACCACCAGCCCGTCTGACAGAAAGCAGTCTCCTTGATGATGTCCTTCCTAAATATAATTTAGGGACACCAGCGACACGAGCAGGCATTATCAAGACTATTATTGACCGTGACTATATCACAAGGGATAAGAAAACGGGGCAACTCTTTCCAACGGACAGGGGCAAGATGCTAGTCCTTTTCTTGGATAATCTTGAAGTCATGTACACGAACCCCGAAACAACGGGGAAATGGGAGACAGCTCTTCAGTTGGTTGGTCAAGGGCAAAAGTCGAAAGAATGGTTCATCGAGCAGACCAAAAAAGCTATCAGGGCACAATTAGAGAAAGGAGCAAGCTAAATGGCAAGTATTGACGAACTCAAGCAACTAGCCATCCTTGAGGTGGCTGACAGCTTAGGGATGCAGTTACAACGAACAGGAAGCCATACTTACGCTTGGATGGAACACGATTCTTTCACTATCAACGTCAGGGACAACTATTTCAACTGGTTTGCCCGTTCAACTGGTGGGGATGTGATTAAGATGGTTCAAGTTGTTCAAGAAGAACTGACAGGTGAAAAACTCTCTTTTAAGCAGGCAAAATACTTTCTAGAGGAAGGCAGTTTTGACGTGGTTGATGTGACAAACGTGCCTGAAAAAGAACCCTTCAGCTATTATCTTGAGCCTTATGAGACCAAATTCATTGAAGCGAGGGACTACCTAAAAGACGTGAGGGGCTTGTCTGATAAGACGATCGATTTTTTCGGAGAAAAAGGCGTCTTATCACAAGCCACTAAAAAGACGGGTGACTACTTTGAGCCAGTCATCGTCTTCAAGAGCCTAGACCGTCAGAATGAAGTCATAGGCGCATCTCTACAAGGCATTAAGGAAAATCATGAGCTATACGAAAGAGGGCGCTTAAAACAGATTATGAGGGCTTCAGATGGTATGACAGGGATGCACGTTGATATTGGGACACCAAAGCGCTTAGTCTTTGCGGAAGCCCCAATAGACCTGATGAGTTATTATGAGCTTCATCAGGACACCCTTCAGGATGTCCGCTTAGTCGCTATGGATGGCTTAAAAGAATCAACGGTCAGCCGTCACGTGGCGGAGCTATTGGCAGAAACTGGTGCTATTAAGGCAGAAGTCGAGCAAGACAAAATTCCAACCTTCTTAGCCAATATGGCTGAGGTCACAACCTTCTTTCATGGTGGCAAGCATGACGACTTCATCACGCTTGCCGTTGATAATGACGATGCTGGGCATACCTTCATTGAGCGCTTGACAGCTAAAGGGATTGGCTTGACTCAAGACCTTCCACCGAGAGCAGAAGGTCAAAATAAGATGGACTGGAATGACTACCTGAAGGAAAGCAAAGAAAAAGCCCTTGACCGAAGTCAAGAGCTGAATGAGCAACAAAAAAAGGAGAGGACGTATCTACGCATGGGTTCTTTACAGCCCGAAGCTGAAGGTAGCACCTCACCCGTACTTGAAACAAGTACCTTTGAACGCTCTGTTACCAGTCGCCCTACAATATCCTCTCAGTACCTACATTTTAGCATAACTAATGAGCTGAAGTCAAGAAGAACACGCCTTGAGCATTCGGTCACTCAACAGGAATTAGTCAAAATCAATAGACGAGGGCATGATATTCAGGAAGCAGCCCGATTCTATCGGGATGAGTTGGCGAATACCACAGTCAGTTATTTTACTTCTGACGGGAATGTGGCACAAGTCAATTTCCAAGAGAAAAACTTCATGCACTTGACGGGATTAAAACCTTTGGGCGAAGGTCAGACACCTGAAAAGACCTTACATGATTTTGCGAGTGGAGGAGAACATGCCTATCCTGATATGTTATTGTCAAACGACTCTTCAGCCCTAAATAAAATCAAGGTTCTCCCAGACCTGAGCGTTGCCCTAGAACTGGATTCTTTTTACTTTGACAATCTTCAAGGGATTGAGCGGTATGAGGGACGTTTTGACAGTCTTATCAAGGCAGATGATAAAGATATTATGCTTCTGTTTCGAGCAGATACAGAAGACGGTACAGTTCCCGTCTCAGTCTTCAAGGCGAGAAAAGTTCTCAATACTGAACTGGAACAAGCAACCAAAAATGAAATCATCGGCATTTATCGTGAACGTGATGGCGTGATTGAAGAGATAGCTTTGAATCATGAAAAAGTCACTGATGGCGGTAAAGCTATGATGGAAACTTTGAAAGAACTTCAATCTGTTGAACCTTTCAAAGATGAACCAAACTTACAAAATGGAGGACATCAAATGGCAGAAAATCAAGACCAAAATTTATTGAATCGCTTTGAACAAATCCTTAAAGAGGATGAGGAGAAAAAGCAAGCTGAAGAACAACGTCAAGAGCTGGAACGTGACTCAGATGGGGATGGTATTTCTGATGAGCAGGAGAAAAATCAGGGAACAAATCCCCTTAGCCCTGATACAGATGGTGATGGAAAATCTGATAATGAGGAAGTTGGTTATGGGTCAAGTCCTTTAGATGTTGACCATCCCAATTCTCAAAATTCTTCATCAGTAAAACCAACTAGAACTGTCGCAGAACTGATTGAAGCAAAAGACAGTAAAGGACTTTCTCAGCTATTGAAGGATGGTGTCAATGATTATTTTGAATCAGATACCTACAAACAATACCTTGAGACAATGAGCAAGTTTCACAACTATTCTCCGAGAAATATTCAGTTGATTATGACTCAAAATCCTGATGCTTCTCATGTGGCTTCTTTCAAAAAGTGGAAGGATGATTTTGAAAGAAATGTCAATAAAGGCGAGAAGGCTTTACGAATTTTTGCCCCGATTACGCTAAAAAGAAAAAACCCTAAAACTAAAGAGCCACTACTTGATGAGAATGGCAATGAACAAACTTACACGTCCTTCAAACTTGTACCTGTCTTTGATGTCTCACAAACCAGCGGAAAAGAATTAGCTAAACCTATCTATGACCTTGAAGGAACTTATGAAGATTATGGCAACCTCTACAAGTCAGCAAAAGAGGTATCTGAAGCTAATGGCGTTCCCCTTTCTTTCAGCAATGACACAGGAACAGCCAACGGCTATTTCTCCCCCAAAGACAATCATATTGTGATTAAACAAGGGATGTCTGAGCAACAAACCCTAAAAACTATTTTTCATGAAATGGCACATTCAGACTTGCACAATTTGAAAAAATTACAAGAAGCGCCACTGAAAAGAAGTACCGCAGAACTACAAGCGGAGTCAGTCGCTTTTGTCGTTGCCAGCCATTACGGACTGGATACAAGTGAGTACAGTTTCGGTTATTTGGCAACATGGTCACAAGACCCTGAAGGGCTATCTGACCTTGAAGCGCAAATCAAAATTGTCCAAAAAGAAGCAGATAGCTTGATTTCAAGAATTGATAAATCACTTGAAAAATACCAAAACAAGGAACTGACCAAAGATGCTTTTCAGGAAAAACTGAACCGACTGAAAACCAAAGAAAAAGAAAAATCAGTTGAGCCTAAAGAGAAAGCGCAGGCGAAAGACGAACCAAAAAAAGCGCAGAAGAGCGACAACGAGATGAGCCTGTAAAAGACCTTGTCGCTCAATTATCAGCAGGCTTTATGAGTCGTAGAAAACAAACGGAGGACTAACACCATGAACGACACTATCGAAACAACCTTACTTCTCAACCTCTTCTATTTTGAGAATGGAGCGTATGCAAGAAATGACAATTTCATTGAAGCCAAGCGCAGAAAAGCCATCGCCCTTTTAGATGAGGATGCGGATGAACTAAAAGAAATTGACCCTGATTTAGCTGAAGAATACCAAGAGACTATTAGCTATCTTGACTCTCTTTCAGATGAAGACTATCAGTCATTAAAAATGGAGTTGCTTCAACAAGTTGAAGTCAACTAAAGTCTGAAAGACGACTAAGGGGCTTGGGGAAATTCCCCAAAACTTGAAAGATTGACCCGTCCCCATTTTGGCAGAATTGCCATATTTGGGGAGTGGGGAAATCTTTTAAATTTCGCAAGGTGCTATCACCTTGCTATGCTTGCCAGTTTGAAAAGTATAGGGGGCTATGGCTCAGATGTCAAGTAAAATGAAGGAGAAAAAATATGAGTGACCCAAAAAAGTTATATAGACAAATCCAAAAAATTATGAGAGTAACACCTCAAGAGAATGAGCTTATTAAGCAGAGGATGGCATACCATAATTTTTCAAATTTCAATACCTACGCCCGTTATATGCTTTTGACAGGTGAGGTCGTAAAGGTTGATTATTCTGAACTGATAAAACTCAGAACGGAAATCAATCGGATTGGAACAAATATCAATCAACTTGCCAAATATGTCAACACAAATGAAGAGATAAGTCTTGAATCTTATCAATCTTTGCAGGACTCACTTTCTGAAATTAAACAGATGATGAATAACAAAATTGATAAAGAAATGTCGCTAACAGAAAAACTCTTAAAAGAGAGAAGAGGTTAACCGTCTATGGTCGTTACAAAAGTTAAGCAGATAAAATCCGTTAATAAGCTATCAGAAGGACTCAAATATATTGAAGATGGGGCAAAAACCATTGGGGCAGAATTACTTGATTCTAATTTAAACTTCCCTGTAAAAATGGTTAATGGTAAACCTGTATCTCAACTGGTTTCAGGAAATTTGATAATTGATTTAGAATCAGCTTATTCTGAAATGATGCAACTGAAACAACTTGCCAATTTAGAAAAAGGCAGACCAATCAATCAAGAGGAGATAGGAACTAATGAAGTTTTGGCACACCACGTCATTCAGTCCTTTTCTCCTGAAGACAATCTGACACCTGAGCAAGTTCACGAGATAGGACGAAAGACTGCTCTTGAGTTGACAGGTGGAGGTCATCAATTTGTGATTGCCACTCACATGGACAAGGGACATTTGCATAATCACATTTATATCAATTCCACTAATTCGATAACCTTGAATAAATTCAGATGGCAGAAAGGAACGAAGAAAGCCCTTGAACAAATTTCTGATAAGTATGCGGATTTAGCAGGTGCTAAAATCCTTGAACATAAAAATCGATTTGGTCACAAAGAATATTCTGCTTATCAAAAAGAGAATATCTTCAAGCTAGAAATAAAGTCCCGTCTTGAATTTCTTCTGAAGCATTCAACCAGTCTAGCGGATTTTCAAGAGAAAGCAAAAGCGCTAGGTCTTGCAGTTGATTTTTCGGGTAAATATGCCAAATACAAATTACTAGATAAAGAGCAAAAGAGGAACACAAGGGATAGCACTCTATCCAAAAAGGGGCGGTATTCTTTGGAGCAAATTGAAGAGCGGATAGCTAAAAATGAAATCGTCCATCCGCTAGAATCTATTAAAGATGAGTATGACAAAGAGCAAGCAGAAAAAGCGGAAGACTTTGAAATTCGAGTCAAGATAGAACCGTGGCAGGTAGAACATGAAACTAACACAGGTATCTATCTTCAAATGCAGTATGGGATAGCTAATCAAGGAATGGTCAAAATTCCAAGTCGATTAGTTGATAAACAAGAGGACGGGAGCTTTGATATTTTTATCAAGAAATCGGACTTTTTCTATTTCATCAATCCTGACAATTCCACCAGTAACAAATTTATGAAAGGGTCAACGCTTATCAATCAGCTTGCTTATGAGAGTGGAGAATATATCTTGACCAAGAACCCTAATATTTCCAAGTTGGATTTACTGGTCAAGGAATATAATTACCTAGTCAGTCATAATGTATCTGATTCTGACCAGTTTCATGAACTACGTGACCGCTTTATTGCTCAAATTGAAGAAACACAAGATTCATTAGACAGGCTTGATGATAAAGTGGAACGCTTGAACAAAATTGCTTCAGCGCTTGAAGATATTCATTCAGAAAGTCCGATTGATGCAAAAGTAGCTTATCAAGTTTTGGAAGAACTCAATATTTCGCCATCAGTCAATCCAAAAGAGATTGAAAAACAGGTTGTTGAGGTTTCAATCGAACGGAAAGCCCTGAAGGAAAAATTTGATAGTATTGTTAAAGACTTTACTCAATATGAAAAACTTGAGAAACACGCTCAAGCAAGAAGACAAGAAATTTCTCCTCAGAAAAATGACCCTGAAGAAATGGAAAGATAGGCTGAGAAAAATCACCGCCAACGGCGATCGATTTTTCAGTGAAATAAAATTCTAAGGCTAATGGACAATAGGGTATGCCCTATTGTCCTTAAACATGGCACTTGATTTTATGGGGTTTTACAAGCGGACAATAGGGTTAGGCAAAATATGGAGGTAGAAAATGGATAAAATCGGCTATGCTAGAATCAGCGCTTCAGACCAAAACATGGCTAGGCAACTGGAACAACTAAAGGGGGTTGATAAACTGTTTCAAGAAGCTATGAGCGGAGCAAGTAAAGACCGCCCTCAGCTGAAGGCGATGCTTAATTATATCCGAGAAGGGGACAGAGTCGTTGTGACTGAGTTGGAACGATTGGGAAGAAACAACAAGGAACTGACCGAGGTCATGAATGAGATTCAGACCAAAGGGGCAACTTTGGAAGTTCTGAATCTTCCTACACTTCGTGGGATTGAAGATGATAACCTCAGACGGCTTTTGAACAACCTGATTTTGGAGCTATACAAATATCAGGCACAGGCTGAAAGGGAACGTATTAAGGAAAGACAAGCGCAAGGTATCACCATTGCAAAGACACAAGGTAAGTACAGGGGACGTAAAGCCCTTTTTTCAGATAATGACAGCAGATTGAAACACGCTTTTGAACTCTATCAAAAAGGCTATACAGATAAGGATGTGGCGAGCTTGACAGGCATCAATGAGAGGACGTTCAGACGGTATCGTAAAAAATATGACATAAAAAGATAGTGATAAAAATATTGATTAAAATAATGATTTTAATATTGATTTTTATAGTGATTTATATTATAATAAGACTATAGAAAAAGGGAGAATGAAGATGATTATTGTGACAAGTAAAGACAAGGAGAACTGAATCGTATTGAGGATAAGTCCCTAGAAGAAGTTCAAACTCAATACAAATCGTGGTTTCCGCTGACTTTTGATGAATTACGATTTGAAGAAATCAGCTAGAGAGGAAGATAAAGAATGAAGCTCATTAGTTTTGTAGCTATTAAGGGTGGAGTAGGAAAAACTACCCTAGCCCTTCTAAATGGTCAGTACCTAGCTAGTAAAGGGTACAAGGTCTTATTTATTGACCTTGACCATCAGTGCAACCTGACACATTTCTATGATGTTTATGAAGACACGTCAACTGTTGCCAATGTTTTTGCTGGTTCGGATGATGTTGCTATCTTGTCTGTTGCTCCTAACATTGACCTCATTGCTGGGTCAATGAAATTGGATGAATCGGAAAGAAAGCTAGAAACTGACCCTAATCAAAATATGTATCTCTATGATTGGCTGGGGGATAATTTAGAGTCCAAAAATCTTGACCAATACGATTATGTCATTTTGGATTGTCGTCCCGATTTTGGGATTGCGACAAGAAACGCTATCGCAGTCAGTCACACGCTTTTTAGCCCAATTACCCCTAGTGATTTTGCTTTTGAAGCTAAGGAGAATTTAGAAGTTCGCCTAGAACAATACCGTAAGACGGAAATTGTCCGCCCTAGTCGGGAATCATTGATTACGGCTCACCTCTATTTCTTGCCAAATATGATTAAGCATAATACGGCAAAATCAAAAGAGCTATTAGAAGCCTTGAAAACTGATTCTTCAGTCGTTGGTCTAATTCCTCAAAAGGAACTGTTTAACCGTGCCACCAAAGATGAAACGGTTATAGACATGATGCTTGACTCAACATTGAAGAGGGAACATAAGAATTTCTTTTCAGCCTTGACTGACACATTGAATGAGCTTCAGGAACTCACAGATATGGCTTAATTTTTATCATTATATATATCACTATTTTAATCATTATAAAAATCACTATCGAAAAGAGGTATAGCATGGCGTTTGAATCTAAAAAAGAGAAAATCAGTAAAGTCCTTCAAGAAGAGATTAAAGACCCTAAGCCACAAAAGAAACGAGGGCGAAAAGCTGGTCGTCCATCAGGGAAGACCAAATTTCCTTATCAGTTTACACTGAAACCCCAAAATCGGGAAAAGCTGGATAGAATCGCAGAAGCATCAGGATATAGTGGTGCATCCACCTTCCTTGATGAGTGGATTGAACAGTATCAAGAATAAATATCATGATTTTAATATTTATATAAATCACTATTTTAATCAACATAAAAAGAGGCTTTATGGATTTCATCACGAGATTAAAGGCTGAAGAAAGAAACTCAAGGCACTACAAAGAAGTAGCCCCCAGCAAAGAAGAAGACCTTTCTCTTTAGATAGCTATTTTAACCATGATATAAATAGCTATTAAAATCAATATAAAAACAATGATAAATATTATTGTAACAATAGTGACCTTTCCAAATGGAGAGGTCTTTTTTTATTGTCCTGATTTCCGTTATAATAGACATATTGTAAGAAAAGGGGAAGAGATGATGCTGGATGAGAGAGTTTTTTCAGAACGGTTAAAAACAGACAATCAGAAAACATTTTTGAAGATGATTGAAGACTATGAGAAGTCTATTGCCCCAAGTATGAGAGCACAGGGATTCAAAAGAATCAATCAGAAGGAGCGGACAGTTATTTTCTCTTTTGGGGAAATGACTTTTTCAAGGAGTAGATGGAAAAAAGGTGATACGGTTAGAATCCCAGTAGATGAAAAATTAGGACTTGAGCCACGGTCACGATTTTCTCAAGAACTCCTTTACCAAATTACAAGGCTGTCTAACTATATGCCCTATCGGAAAGTAGTTGAAGTGATGGAGCTTCTCAAGTCAATCTATATCACGAAGAATACTGTTCAGCATGCCCTCGATGTCGCAGGTCAGCTCCTAGAGGATAAGGCTGACTATGATTCCTTATCAGCAGATAGGTTATCCGATAGACCAAGCAAAATCAAAGCCAGACGGCTGTATATTGAAGGCGATGGCGTTTGGGTTAAACAATCCACCCCAAACAAGAAAGGGAAGTCCGTAGAACTCAGCCATTTTGTCGTCCATACAGGGAGTAAGACAGGTAAAAGAAATATCCTGAAGGATAAATTTGAGGTCATATCGACACACTATCATCAGGCTAAAGACAAACTCCTTGATTTGATTATGGAGCGCTTTGAGCTAACGCCTGAAACGGTCATTGTAACCAACTCAGATGGTGGAAAGGGCTACTCTCCTAATCTCTTCAAGGAGCTTGTCAGTGGGTTCAGACCTAAAGAACATTTTCATTTTTGGGATGCTTTTCATGTGAATCAAGCCATCAAGACACAGCTTAGACCTTTTCCTTCAGAACTGACCAAGCAGGCATTTCAAGCCCTCAAAAATAGGGATAAGAGTCAGCTGAAGTTAGTATTAGATACAGCTGAGTCTTTGATTGATAGTGATGAGAAACTAGAAAACTTTCAACGCTTCAGACGGCAACTCTTGAGAAATTTCAAATACACGGAAAGTCCTGAAACGTTTGGTCTATCTACAAGTGGTATAGGTATCATGGAGTCTCAGCATCGTAAAATAACCTATCGGATGAAAAACAGGGGGATGTATTGGAGCAAAGAAGGCGCAGATACTATGAGTCAGACTATTCTTTTGAGTCATGCAGGAGAATTGAGAGACCTCTTTTTTGGAGAATGGCGACAATCCTATCAAAAAATAAAAGACCAAGAGAGTAATCTCCTTGGTCAATTTTGCAATGTCCAATCCTCCTATACATTGCCCCAGTTAAAACGTCCGAATGTTAAGCCGAAATATGGTGTAAGCCTTACAGATGAAAGAGACTAAATATCAAAAAAACCTTGAGATGTCAAGGTTTTTGATAATATTTCCATAGAAAATGCTTGCATTTTGATATGATTGTGGTATAATATAATCATAGGAAAACACGAAGAAAAGACGAAAGGTGCGCTAACACCTTCCGCCTTACCGATTAAACAAAAGGCACTTGTTCAATCAGTTTAGATATATTGTAACATCAACAGAGCAATAATTCAAGACTGAAACAAGAAAAAAGTCCAAGTGTTTCGGTCTTAATTTTCGTTCTCTTGATGCTTTTTCAGTTTCTCCTAAAAACAGACACATTCA
>NZ_JBMVJC010000032.1:0-22323 GCF_049893385.1 Streptococcus sp. VTCC 12905
GTCTCATAGATGGCCTTGTAAGATTTCCTCGCAAACTTGTCAATCTCACAAAAGCCAATACACTCATGGCCCTGACGGGTTAACCCCAGTCGAAAGCCTCCAATTCCTGCAAACAAATCTAAAAACTTCATGTCTCTCATTCCTTTCTGACAAAACTAAAAAGGACCTTACTTCTTGCGTAACGTCCTTGCTTAACAATGATCTTCCATTTCTGGGGCAGTGATAAGTTCAAAAATGAACCAAATCATTCCTAATCCCCAAATACCTAATAATATCCACCAAAACATCTTACTCACCCCCTTTTAGTTCTTTTAAGCGTTGGACCTTGGTCCATTCGGATAAGACGCCATTAAAGACGTATTCCGCTATCGTTTCTGTTCTGTCCGCAAACCTCATATTCTCTAAAGCGTACTGATACCGATGATCAAAATAAAGCATGGCATAATCACTAGCGGCTCGTGATAGACCAACTTGTCTCAACTGATCATGTACCAAGCCCCAAATATAATCTTTGTCGTATCTTGTGACTCGGTCTACTTTACGTTGAAAATTGTCATCGTCACTTTTCTTACTTGTTAGACTCTCTTTCTCCTCCTCGTCCTCAATGACTGACTCACTCTCTTTAGTTTCACTCATATCAGTCTCACTAACTTCAGTCTCACTAGTGGCTGAATTTAAGACCGGCCCCGGCTGATTTTGATACCCCCCTAGTGTTTTTTGAACACTACCCCCGTTTGAATTTGAGACTGGGGTAGGTTCATGTTCCAACTCCCCCAAGTAAATCTTATTGGCCATTCGTCCTTTTTCACTGGAAGATTGTTGGACTTCATCTATCAAGCCATACTCTCGCAACGTTTTCTTAATAGCCAACAACTTAGACTTGGAACAGCCAAGTAGTGCCATGAGTTTTGAGTTGGAATAGACCAGATAAATAGCCCCATCTTCATCTATCCAACCTTTACTCAAGGACAACTCTAAACGGTCTTTTAGAACAGCATAAGCAACCTTAACCTCAAGTTTCATGTCCTTGTAGCGTTCGCTCTCAAATAAGAGTTTAGGGAGCTTATAATAACGCTCTGACGTTTGATAGTGATTTGCGGTGATACGTTTCATGATTGTACCTCCAACACTAACAGGCCAACATTTCCCAACTCATCAAATTGAATGAGTCCTTTCTCCTCCATTTCAGCAACTATCCGCTTCGCTTTATTGATATCGATTCTCATGATAGCCATGAGATGACACATCACAATTTGTCGTGATGACTGTTCATTCTTTTGCATGATTTTCCTCCTGAAACTAAAAAAGCGAGAACACTTATTAAAATGTTCTCGCTAAAGCGATATTATTTATAAAATCTAAAAAATTCCTCCTTAATGACAGATTGTAGAACGCTCAAATCCTTGATTTAACAGCGTTTTAAGCACCTGACATTATTATGACACAATCCCCCCACCTGGGATCGCCCATGTTTTCTTATCCCCTCGTAACTGCATGAGAACCTTACCTTCATCATTGGCTAAAATTCCACCAGCAAAGTTCAAAATCACCTTATCATGCCCCACTTTGAAACAGATGTAGGAAATGTAGTCTTGTATCATAATCCCTTGCTTATATATATCAGTTATTTTCTTTTATCATCAATAACTTCTGATTATTAATTAGTCTCTCCCACTTCAGAGCTTAAATCTGGAATAATCTTTGCTTGTTTTTGATACTCAAGGTGGTCTTTGTACATTTTCTTAGCTTCTGCCAGGATTTTATTATATTTCAATATTGATATATTCATGCTTTCTAACATTTGTTTTTCGTCAACTGATATTTCAATATTATTTCCACTTCCAGGCAATCCTGTATCTTCAGAAAGGATAAAAATAACCTTTATCTCTTTTTCATTAATTCCTTTTAAATCAGGAACCTTTTGAATCATTGCTCGTCGATAATTCGTGACTTGATTATAAATATCCGTATAAACCACTTTAGCATATCCTTTTGCAGTATTTTTCTTTAATTCAACAATTATAGGATATTCCTCTTCCGCTACTCTTATCAAAATATCCAGAAAATTCTTTTTAAAATTATTATCTCCCAAATCTAACCTAAAATACTCTTGATTCATCAAGTAATCTGTTTCTTTAGTTTTATTTCTATCAATATTCCAATAAGGCATAATTAGCCATGGATTTTCAGAAAGATGTTCTTCAAATAGCTTTTCAGGTGTTTCAGTTTTTTCCATTAAACGTTCTAATTCTTCAATTGCTGAAAGTCTTTTCTTGATAAGATTAGCATGGTTTATATCTTCAGTTTTAGCAATATTATCCATCAATTTAAATAATAGATCAAATTGAACTTCAGCATCCGTTTCTTTTGAGAAACTGGCAATTAGTTCATCGGCTTCCAAATTATTTATTACACTTGAAATGGAGGTCACCATTGAATCTACTGCTTTCTCATCAACTGGAATATCTTCATCTAGTTTACTTGAAAGCAAATCTAAAAGCTTATTATTAAACTTTTTCTGTTCCATTGTAAGACTTGATAACCAATTTTTGTACGAATGGTTTTGCTTAATTCTTGTTGGTAATTTTTCAATTGCGTAATCTTGTCTAATTACATCCCATTGATCAATAACAAAATCTCTTACCTTATTTATATTATCAATTAATTCTTCAACTTCAGGTATTGAATCATCCAACCCTTGTCTACTTGAAGTAATAGGGTCAATTAAACTCGCTATAAAATCATCTGCTATTATTTCACCAACAATATAACTATTTGCTATGCGCGCGTTAGACTTACTCTTTAAAATATCTTCATCAGCAATTTTTCCGTTTGCTAAAATAATAATGTTAGCAAAACTAGCTCCATCTTCATTTTTCAGATCTTTAGGCCTGTTTGTAGTACCAATCCATCCATGAATATTGAGGTCTGAAAAATATTTTTCAATTTTATCATTCTTAGAATACTTTTCAAATCTTTTGGCTTTCGGAAATTTTGACTTTAATGTAAAATCTTCCTCTTTTCCAAAATAAACTAAATACTCAATTTTATCATAGTATTCATTTGCATCTAAACTAAGTTTTTTACCGTCTATTTTTAAATCAAATTGCGTTTTTGAATGATCTATGTAAAATCGTCTTGAAAGTTGTTTTTTTATATTATCTTTGGTTGCTGCTGTTATCTTTCGACGAGTAGAAGTAATTTTAACAATAAAACCTGAAGAATATTGTTTATATTCTAAGAATTCTTCTGGAAGTTCAGTTTTTTTAACTTCTACATCATAATCATTTTTACTCGTCATTTCCTTATAATTTAGTGTAAAAGTTAACCATCCTGTTTGACCAACACTTTTGGAATAAACCGTATATACATCCCCTAAACTAAATGCAGCTAACTTTCCAATGCCTTTTTTCCCCATTGGTTTTCTTTCGGTCAAATTATTAAAAGGAACCTCCTTTTGTTTTTCTGAACCAATAATAGCATACTTAGTTTCCAGCTCTTTAATACTTAATCCCTTACCATTATCAATAATTGAAATTGACTCATTTGATAAATTAATATTTACAGCTGTTGCATAAGCATCATAAGAGTTAGCAACTAATTCTGCCAAAGCAGGAGGAGTCGTCGAATATAAATTTCTACCTAAATGGGTAACAGCATTATTAGCTATTGAAAACTTTAAACTAGTCATGATAAATTTCCTCTAAATGTTTTATTATACTCTTACCAATAACTTCACCTAATTTAGGTGGTACAGCATTACCAATTTGTAATGCTACTTGTGCAATAGGATAACTTCCTCCAAGTTCAGGTTCTGTAAACAGGTAGTTCCTAGGGAATGTTTGTAACATTGCACCTTCTCTTAAACTTAATGCTCTATCTTGCTCTGGATGACCGAAGCGACCATTCCCAATTCCTGGAAATTGTGTTGTTATTGTATTCGCAGGTTGATCCCATTCTAAGCGGCCATAAACCGATCCAAAGGAAGCTCCGCTTTTTTTCTTATAAGCTTCAAGTAATAACTCCTCATCCCAATCTCTCCAAGTTCCACCTGGTTTTGACTGTTTTATCCTCTTCATATTCAATTCAGAAACATTTCTACTCCGATGCAGAGAATCTTTAGGATCAATTTCACCTGCTTTCAATTCAGGTAGGCTAGCAATTGTCTCCCTAAGTGTAGGATAATTATTTTTGTCAAACTGAGGAGGAAGTAACTTTATTTCTCCTAATTTTGAGGCTAAAAGTAATAAGCGTTTTCTTTTTTGAGGGACACCATATTCTGGAGCGTAAACCACCTTATAATCAATTGAATAATCGTTATCCTCTAAAATCTGGATAAAATTGGCAAATACTTTTTCTTTGACCATTTGCGGAACATTTTCCATAGATACAATATCTGGTTGAACATACTCAATTTGTTGACCAAAATAATCTAAAAGATCCATCTTCTGACGTGTGTTTTCATTGTTCTTATACTTATGACTATATGTCGAAAAGGGCTGACATGGAGCACAACCCATTAAAATCTTTATATCAGTATCGTCTGGATAGAGATTTCTAATTTCTTGATGATCAATTTCTTTAACATCTTTCAATATAAATCTTGCATTATTGTTAAATTCATAAGCAAATTGACTACGAGGATCTATATCATAACCAGCAACCACATTTATACCTGCTTGCTGAATACCGCAGGTCAATCCTCCAACACCGCAAAATAAATCTACAGCATTAATTTTCATGGTAATATCCTCCACTTTAAATTATACCACCATTTCTGATTTTTTACAGTATATATTTGTAGAACGCCCAAATCCTTGATTTATCAGCGTTTTAAGCACCTGTCATTATTATGACACAATCCCCTCCAGTTGCGACCCAAATTGGAAAATCTTCCTGAACAGGACGTGGATAGACCGGCTTATTATCGACGGACTGAGTGAAACGCCCATCCCACTTGAGATTTGTTTCCTTGTCAATTTCCAAAAGCATATCCAACTTTTCATCGAAGAGTTCTTCATAGTCATAGAGGTCATAGCCAAACAAGGGAAAAGACTCCGTAAAGGAACCACGACCAGCCATAATCTCTGCTCTGCCATTTGATAAAGCATCGATTGTGGCATATTGCTGGTATAGTCTCACAGGGTCCATGGAGGAAAGGATAGAAACTGCCGATGTTAGCTTGATCTGCTTGGTATTGACGGCACCAGCTGCCAGCACAATCTCAGGTGCAGAAACCGCAAAATCTTCTCGGTGATGCTCCCCAATCCCATATACATCAAGCCCCACCGCATCTGCTAGCTCTATTTCTTTGACTAGTTGGCGTATCCGCTCGTCATGGCTGTAAGTCTCGCCAGTTTTTTCTAATGGAGTTGTTTCGCCAAATGTTGAAATACCTAATTCTATCATGATGTGTTCTCCTTTGAGATCATTATTTTCTTAATTGATGCGTTTATTTTATCTCTAATTAGTGATATAGTCAATTGATTTGCTCAAAAAAGAAAAACGACTAGGATAACCTAATCGTTACTGTTGTATTACTCATAACGCAGAGCTTCAATCGGATCAAGTTTCGAAGCTTTATTGGCTGGTAATACTCCAAATACTATACCAACAACCGCAGAAAAGGCCAAGCTACCAAGTACAACTGGTATGGAGATTTCTGCCGTCATATTTTCCCCCATCACCTTTGTAGCGTTGAGAATAAACACGATAGTTTGGGCAATAGCTAAACCGATCGCTCCCCCCAGAGTAGTCAGCACCATCGCTTCAATCAAGAATTGCAGGAGAATATTTCCTCGGGTTGCTCCCAGTGCTTTTCGGAGACCAATTTCACGAGTTCGCTCAGTGACGGAAACCAACATAATGTTCATGACACCAATACCACCAACAAGCAAAGAGATCCCTGCAACTGCACCAATAAACATTGTGACACCAGCCATCTCACTTCTAAAGGAATCCAGCATAGCTGACATATCATAAATGTCATATCTTGCTTCTTTTAAGCCAGTAACTTTCGTTAAATAATCTGCTGCTGCTTGACCAACTTCCCCTGCACGACTAACATCATCTACGTGAAGATATAGACCTCGATTCTCATTTACTCCCATTTCGGTAGCCAATTGAGTGTTGGTCATAATGGCATTCCCACCAGATTTCATTCCGTAAAGGGCTGAACCAGCTTGTGGATCTGTATAGACACCAACGACAAGGTAAACGTTTTGATTTACACTAACCGTCTGGTTAAGGGCTGCATCCATACTACCAAAAAGTTTTTCAGCTAAATTGACATCTAACATCATAATGCGCGAATATCGAGAATAATCATTTGGCATAAACTTTCTACCAGCCAATATCTCTAACTCTTTCACATCAAAATAGGATTGACTTACACCATTTATAAAGACATTATCAGCTTTCTTACTTCCTGCAGACACTTCAGTAGTATTTGATAAACTAATATAGTAATTACTAATCCCATCAATTTCTAATAAGCCCTGAAGCATCGCATCTGTCAAATCAGGTTCTTCTTCCATTGACATTTCACCACCACCAATACTACCAAAAATTCCCATTGAGGAACTTTCATCCGATTCGGTGTATGGCATAAAGTAGACTTCAACATTATTTTTGTCACCAGCAAGAGCTTTTTCAATACTCTTACTCATACCAGTTCCCAAGGCAACGATAACAACAACAGCTGCCACACCAATAATAATCCCCAACATGGTCAGTAAAGAACGCATTTTATGTGCGAGGATTGATTTTAAGGCAAATTTCCAATTTTCCATTTAAATCTCCTCTCTACGTCTATCTTCAGTAATGACACCGTCTCGTAAAACAATTGTTCGTTTCGCATATGCAGCGATTTCAGGTTCATGAGTTACCATAATGATTGTCTTACCTTCATTATTGAGTTCTATTAATAATTCCATAATCTGCTGACCGGTCTTCGTATCCAAAGCACCTGTTGGTTCATCAGCAAGAATAATCGCAGGAGTATTTACTAAGGCACGCGCAATAGCTACCCGCTGTTTTTGACCACCTGATAATTCAGACGGTAAGTGGGTCATACGTTCTGCCAATTCGACCTTCTCCAGGTATTGCTTGGCCAATTTTTTTCGTTTTGCAGAGGGAACACCTGCATATATCAACGGTAATTCAACATTTTGTAATGCATTTAATTTAGACAACAAGAAGAATTGTTGAAAGACAAAGCCGATTTGATCATTTCGAACTGAAGCTAATTTTTTCTCAGATAACTGACTAACTTCCTCCCCCTCCAACCAATAATTGCCTGAACTAGAGCGATCTAATAAACCTATTATGTTCATTAAAGTGGATTTACCAGAGCCCGAAGGCCCCATAATCGCTAGAAATTCACCTTCTTCTACCTCTAAGTCAATATCTTTAAGGACTCGAAGTTCTTGATCACCATTTCTATAGGACTTATTGATATTAGTCAGCTTAATTAGCTGGTTCTTCATAGGCTTCTACCTCTTTTCCATCTTCTAAGTCCAATGTTGGGTATGAAATGACATGATCTCCAACTGCCAATCCTGTTTGCACTTCCTGATTTATCGCATCAGCATTTCCTAAAGTAACTTCTACTTTTTTAGCCTTCCCATCTACAATTGTCCAAACAAATGTCTTATCTTCCTCATAAACAACTGCTGTCACAGGAACTAATATATTTTTGCTTGTATTCACTACTTCAATATTCACAGTGAACCCTAGTTTCAAATCCCCAACTTCACTAGTTATAGCAACCTTGAAAGGATATTTTGCACCAGTTCCCCTTGTTGCACCGGCAACTGCACTAGCTTCTTGGTCTGTCGCAGGATAATTTGAAATATAGGAAATTTTCCCATCCCAAGTTTGGTCTGGATATACTTTTGTAGTCAATTTGACTGCTTGATCAGTAGCGATATTTGCCAAATCATACTCAGTTAAGTTGCCTTTTACTTGTAGACTTGCTTGATTCACGATGTGAATGACTGTTTGACTACCTGTTGCATTTTTAGAAACAGATTTATTCACTTCGACTACGGTTCCTGAAACTGTACTGGTTACTGTCGCCTCTAAAACTGCTGTGTAAGCTTTATCAACAGCCGCCTGTGCATCGGCATAGGCATCATTAAGATCAGCTAGCTGTGAATCATATGATTGTTGGGAAGTTGACTGAGTGTCTTCGCCTGTTGTAGCATCAGCTTGAACGGTTACAGTTTGATAATTCCGTTGCAACTCATCAATTTGACGCCCAACCTTATCTCGTGCACGAACAGCTGAATCAAGAGCAGATTGTAGTTCTGTACTGTCGTAACGAAGTAGAGCTGTTCCTGCTTCAACTTGGCTACCTGGCTCAACTAGAATCTCACTAATGTCGCCCTTAGAAGGGTCGTAATAAACATATTGTTCCTCAGCAGCTGAAACCACACCAGTCAATAGGGTAGATGAAGCAATTGAACCCTCTTGAACGACTTGATAACTCAAACTTGTAGGCATCGTTTCATCACTAACAGTCGACCCACCCATGACACCTGAGTACAGTAATGCTCCTCCAACGAGTGCAACAGCTGCAACACCCAATCCAGAAAACAAAGCAATTTTAGCCTTTTTTGACTTTAACATAGATCTCTCCTTTTAGTTTGTGAAAAACATACTTATTTTGTGTTAAACATATAATACACCAATACATCAATTTATGCAAGTGTTTTCCTAATTATTTTACAAAAAAGTTAAGATATGCCCACTTACACTTTTGTAAGAAATCCGTAGTGGATTTTTGATTGATACTCACAAAAACGTTACAATGAATGTAGTAAAACAATTGAGTTGGGAGGATATTCATGAAAGAATTCGATATTATTTCTATTGGTGGAGGTAGCGGAGGTATTGCAACAATGAACCGTGCTGCAATGTATGGTGCCAAGGCTGCAGTCATTGAGGCTAGTTACCTAGGAGGTACCTGTGTCAATCTTGGCTGTGTCCCTAAAAAGATTATGTGGTACGGATCTCAAATAGCAGAGGCCATTCAAAACTATGGCCCAGAATATGGCTTTACTAGTCAAGAAGTCACCTTTGATTTCTCTACCTTACGAAAAAATCGTGAGGCCTATATTGAACGTTCACGCATATCCTATGGTAATACTTTTAATAAGAATGGAGTAGAAGTAATCAACGGTTTCGCACGTTTTGTGGATAATCAAACTGTTGAAGTTAATGGCGAATTGATACGTGCCAAACATATTGTCATCGCTACAGGCGCTAGGCCTGATGTACCATCAATACCAGGGAGTGAGTTGGGAATCGTATCCGATGATGTCTTTGCTTGGGAAGAATTACCATCTTCAGTAGCGATATTAGGAGCTGGTTATATTGCTGTTGAAATGGCTGGACTCCTTCATGGACTAGGTGTTCAAACAGACCTATTTGTTCGAGGAAACCGTCCGCTTCGGAGTTTTGATACCTATATTGTCGAGGCATTAATGGAAGAAATGAATCGGACCAATCTCCCACTCCATACTGGAAAAACACCTATTAGCCTTGAAAAAACACAGGATGGTCACATCCAAATTCATTTTGAAGACGGTAGTAGCCATGTTGCTCAGCAAGTTCTCTGGGCTATCGGTCGTAAACCAAATGTAGATAAGCTCAATCTTGAAGCAACCGGTGTTCAACTCACTCCATCTGGGCATATTGCAGTCGATGAATTTCAGGAGACTGGTATTTCCGGCATTTATGCGCTCGGTGATGTAACTGGTGAAAAAGAATTGACACCTGTAGCCATCAAGGCCGGTCGCCTTCTGGCAGAACGTCTGTTTAATAATAAACCAACTGCTAAGATGGATTACAATACTATTCCAACCGTTGTCTTTTCTCATCCAGCAATCGGAACTGTTGGTCTAACTGAAGACGAAGCAATTTCCCAATACGGAAAAGATAATATAAAAGTTTATACATCAGCCTTTACCTCTATGTACACTGCCCTAGGAAAACATCGACAAATGGCGAAATTCAAATTAGTAACCGCTGGAGAAAACGAGCAGGTTGTTGGTTTACATGGTATCGGATATGGTGTTGATGAAATGATTCAAGGGTTTGCAGTGGCTATCAAAATGGGGGCTACAAAAGAAGAATTTGATGCTGTTGTTGCAATTCACCCTACAGGATCAGAAGAATTTGTTACCATGCGTTAATTCAAAAAAATCCAGACAAGGAAGATTTGATCCGTGTCTGGATTTTTTCTTAAGGTAAAATAGCTACAGCACGCACTGGTGAACCGGATGCTTTCTCCCAATGTGGAAAGGCAATTGAAATCAAGGCACCTGAGGCTGGCACCTGATCAAGGTTAGTCAGTACTTCCAATTGGTAAATATCTTTGGACAAGAGGTAGTATTCCTCCACTAGATTTCCATTATTTTTAGTAGCTAAAGCACCTGAGTCAGTATCTAATGTTTCATGCCCCACTGCTTTCACATGACGCTCTTCAATCAGATATTCCAAAGCTTCGTGACTCCAACCTGGTGTGTGTTGAATACCCTGTTCATCTAAGTTTCGAATTGCATCTTGGCTAGGCCAACGTTTTGACCAGTCGGAACGAAAAGCAATAAATGAATCTGGTGCAATAGCGCCATAGACAGCCTCAAAGTCTAAAATATCTTGTTTCGTAATCTCATAATCATGATTAGCTGCCACCGCATCCGACTTATCAATGACATAAAGAGGAAGTAGGAAATCTTTCAAATCAATTTCATCAAGATAACGGGCACCTTCAACAAAATGAACTGGAGCATCAATGTGCGTTCCATATTGTCCGACTACTGTAAATTGCTGAACAAAGAATCCGTCTTTATGTGTAAAAATTGGTCGTTTTTCTAAAGCTGGTAGAGCTGGAAAATGTGGACTTGCTTCATCAATCTGATGAGTAAGATCAACCCACTTTTTTGACTTTAGGATACGATAAATATCAAGTAATTCGGTCATAAGGAATCTCGCTTTCTTTTTTAGAATTGTAACACAACAAAAAGTAAAATAATATTAATAAATATGTTTTTACTTATATTAATTTTGTATACTTAGATATAAAGAAAAACTATATTGCTGTTACAGCCGATGAAATTCCATTGACTTTCTTTTAGATTCTCACTATAATTTTGTTAACCATAAAAAATAAAGGGGATAACAAAATGACCAAAACATCAACAAGAACACTTGTTTATATCGCTATCGGAACAGCTTTGATTGCTGCACTTTCGCAAATTAGTTTATCTATTGGCCCAGTTCCATTTACTCTCCAAACATTAGCTATTGGCTTGGTTGCTTGTCTTTACAAACCTAAAGATGCCCTTGCAAGCGTTGGATTATATCTAGTACTTGGCGCTATTGGTTTGCCTGTTTTTGCTGGTTTTTCTGGTGGATTTGCTGCACTGGTGGGTCCAACAGCTGGATTCCTCTGGGGCTTCCTACTTTATGCAGGATTAACCTCAATGGCTACCAAGGCAAATTCATCCTCAGTAAATGTATTCCTAGCTTGTTTACTTGGATCTGTAGCATGCTTTTTTCCTGGAGTACTTATTTTTAAAATAGTATCTGGTGCTACTTGGTCTGACACCATTGCTTGGACTGTTCTTCCATTTATTCTTCCTGATTTAGCAAAAATTGCACTGGTAACCATCTGCCACCGCTTATTACAACCGATCACAAAAAATGAAGCCTTCTTCGCGTAGGCTTCATTCGTTTATTTATTGGCAAATGCGTCTAGAAGAACCTGGAATTCTTCATTGCTTAGAGTAATCCCTTTTCCCATTTTGCTATGGTCCGGACTCCAAGTCCGAATATCGTATTTTGCAGGTGTACCATTAAAAGATACACGATTCAACTCTTTGGTCCATCCCTTCTCGTTTTCAGATAGGACCAATAATTTTTCTTCAATTTCAAAAGTAAATGTTGCCATTTGTGACCTCCTTCAATCATCTATTCGAAAAAACTTGTCATTTTTTAAAAAATTGGATAATATGATTATATCAAGTTTGAAAGGATTATGCCATGAAGAGATTTATCGAAGTCATTTTGGAACATGCCTCTATCTTTTTAGGCAATAGCAGAGCTTCAAAGGCTATTGAACCAGATACCAAGGAAGAAATAAAAAATAACATAGAACTTGCCTTGTACAAGAATGCTTCTATCCATGTCATCTACGGGAACCGCAGTTTTACTGGAGACATCGTCAAATACGATACGGAACGCCAACGTATTATTATGAAAAATTTCAAGCGCCAGGTGACCAGCATTATAAATATAGAAGACATCCAGAAAATTACCCTTGTTCCAGAAAGTGTAAAAACGTCCCAGCAACAAGAGAAAAAAATTGAGCAACATACCGGAAATAGAAAAAACGCATAAAATCCTGTAGGAAAACGTTGATGATATGCGTTTTTTTTTGTTAATTTATCTAATGCTCAACGAACATCAAAAGTAGAAAACAGGTCATTTTGATGAACTCTCCCATTTCCACTAGACAATGATTCTGACGGAAATCCACAACGATGCTCGACGGACACACCCTAAATCTCGAAACTGGAATGGTTGCGGATTTTTTTTGAATTGATTTATGCTCTAATAGTTAATGACTGGCCATCTTCTTGATAAAGATTGATCAAACCTGATTTGCAAGCACGAATCATGTCACCAGGATAGATTTCACGGTCTAGTTTAATGGTCAATAATTCCATTGGTTTATTGGCACGGTCGATTTTATTACCACTTGAATCATGCAGATCTTGAATCGTTGATTCAAAATGTCTGAAGCCAGGTCCATAAAATTCCACCTGGTCACCTTCATTGATCACATTACGTTGACGAATAGTTGCAGTCATCGTATCCTTATCAAATGCAACGACTTCACCAATAAACTTATACTCTGGAATTTTACGACGAGCTCCAAAGAGTTGCTCATTTTCACTTGGTGGACTGTAGTAAAATCCAGTCGCCAATTCACGCTGTGCAACCTTCCACATCTCATCAATCAAGTCTTGTTTGATGGTTTCGAATTTCTCTGGACTTTCTAGGTAAGCATCAACTGCTGCTTTATAGCAGTTTGTAACAGTTGATACATAATGAACTGATTTCATTCGGCCTTCAATCTTCAAGCTATCGATACCATTTTCAATCATATCCGGGATATGGTCTATCATACACATATCCACCGCAGACATGGAGAACTCCTCTGGTATTTCGCCCTTAATCGAACGACGTTCTTCACCAAACGGTAAGTCGTAGAGATTGTATTTCCAACGACATGACTGAGAACACCCACCACGGTTTGCATCTCGCTTGCTCATGTGGTTAGATAGGACACAACGTCCTGAATAAGAAATACACATAGCACCATGGACAAAGGCTTCGATTTCAACATCTGTGCGTTTGCGAATTTCCGCTACTTCTTCCATTGTTACCTCGCGAGCCAAAACAACGCGGGTCAAGCCCAACTCTTTCCAAAACTCAAAGGTTTCGTAGTTGGTTGACGAAGCTTGGGTAGACAAGTGAATTTCAAGACCCGGTGCCTCTGTTGCACAGATCACGATGAGGGCGGGATCAGATACAATGACAGCATCCAAGCCCATATCCCGCAATTCACGGAACCAAGCTCCTGCACCTGCTTCATTTCCTTCATGAGTTACCATGTTGGCAGCAACATAAACCTTAGCTCCACGAGCGTGGGCATATTCAATCCCTTCCCGCATCTGTTCCATACTAAAGTTCCCAGCGCGGCTCCGCAAACCATAGGCTTGACCTCCGACGAAAACAGCATCAGCACCATAATCGATGGCTACCTTCAATTTTTCCAAAGTCCCAGCAGGTGACAAGACCTCAGGACGTTTCAGTGTTTTTGACATAATTAACTTCTTTCTATTAAAGATGGCTTATGATTGAAAACCTGTGCAGATATTAGATCATTGCTTATTAGATCTATCAGCTCTGTTAGGATAGGAAAACAAATCTTAGATTTATTTGACTTTATTGCGATCAAATTCATAGAAACCAGTATCCAAACCACGTTCAGCTGGATGAAGTTTACGAACTTGTTCATCCAAAAGAAAGGCCTGATCGTAAGTAAAAGTTCCTTGCTCTAGCAACTCTTTGGCTTTAACAAATAATTTCGCGATTTCAACAAAGTTTTGACCCGGGCAAAAAATACCATCTAATTTCCAATTGCAATAACCATGTGAATAAAGTTCTGCCAACTTAGTCATCATATCAATATCATTGTTAATAAAAATATGAGTACCGTGTTTGTCCTCAAAAATAGAATAATGACTCTCTGGATCAGCAGGTTCTGCTAAAAACAAACCACGTTGACGCGATAAATCAGTCTCATCAGCCTTTACAAAATTATAATAATTTCGTAACAGAGTTCGTTTAGAATGGTGGATGACTGACGCACCATAAACCAATACTTCCGCTGGAATTTCCAAATTCTTAGAAATATCAAAAAGCTCTTCAGATGGAATTTCACGTGCCAAAACGGCTTCTACAGCTCCATGATCTTTCCAAAAATTAATTTGACGACTAGAAGTAACGAAAACTGATGTATCATAGATTAGTTTAAAATTGTAGCCATCGCGTTTATTAATATAAAACAAACCCGCATCACCAACTACTAAATAATCAACCTTTATCTCACGCATTAGCTCCATAAAAGGCTTGATATGATCCATCATATCTTGGTGCATCAATGCATTGGCAGCGACTGTTAATTCTTTGCCCGCTCCATGTACAAGCTCTGCAATTTCCCTCAGTTCATCATATGAAAAATTTGTTGGAATACGAAGAGCGTGATTCTCTTCACCTACATAAATACGATCAATGCCTGCTACTATCAGTTCTTTGACCTGTTCAATACTTTCAGCCGTTGCTGTAATGGTAATTTTCTTCATAAGATAATTATATCAAAAATGAAAATTTCTGATACCCAACTAGTTGATTTTAATATTTAGACTTTTCTAATTTATTCCTTGTAATAGTTTTGTAACATAAATGTCATAAAAACACAGTAATGTTATGGTATCCTTGTTGGAGCAGTAAAGGAGACGATATGGCACAAAGACACTATCAGTCCCATGAATACCAGTACGAAGAGTATATCCCAAAAGAGCAACAAGCAAGTTACCAAACTTATCAAGCAAGAAATACTACGAATTATCGCGTTAAAGAGTTAGTATTTTTTATCAATATTGTTTTGTTTAGCTTACTAACAGTGATTTCAAGCTATATTTACCTGTCTTTAGGTATGCCAGTTTTTGTCGCATTTACCTTAGCAAGTGTAACAGGCTTTATCGGGCTTCGTTTAATTCAGATTGGACTTAAAAAGAAATTTAGACCGAAACAGACACATAAATAGAACAAAAAATAGTAGAGCGGAGGATCATTCCCCGCTCTTTTTGCTTGCCCTTCTCCCCTCATCAAACAATTCACTTTCTTTTCCTCTTAAAATGGTTCGATAATTTTCAATTTTATAATCCAAACGGTCTAAAGCTTCCTGAATTTCCACCAATCGTGACCGCAATTCTTCCTGCTCTTCTTTTAGTAAATCGATCCGAGCTTCCACTGTACTATCTCCAGCCTGCACCAAGCTCATATACTCAATCAAGCGCTCAATCGACATACCCGCACTCCTAAAACAGCGAACAAATTCCAAGATGGCTATATCATTTTCCGCAAAGTCCCTCACTCCAGAAGATTTTCGTGCAATTTTGGGAACAAGCCCTATCCGCTCATAATAACGAATGGTATCAGCTGATAGACCAGTCACTTCACAAACTTCTTTAATGTTCATATTCATTCTCCCTTAGTTTTGTATATCTATTATATAGCTTTAAGTCAAGTATGGAGAAAAAATCTGGGTTTCCCCAGATTTTCTACCCTATAAATAATCACCCTTGACAACAAAGAAAGTGCCACGAATCTCGCCTGCTAGTTTGGAGCGTTGGTGGGCAAACTTGAATTTTCCTTCAAATTCTTTGGGTATTTCAATGCCGTCTGACAATTTGAAACAGACCGCTCGTTTGCCACCTTCTTCAAGCATATAGAGGACATTAACTGCCAAGCCATTGTCATAAAAAACAAAAGATCAGAGTATACCATCTACTTCAAGTTGGGCTACGTTGAGTGGAGTATAAGAAAAAACCATGTCCCGCTCTGCTAATACTTTCTTGATAATGGGCAGGATTTCAGGTTTCTCATCTGGTGTGTAAACCACATACTCCTCTGTTTGTATTTGTTCCAGAAGTAGCGAGCTTCATTGGCCCGCAATCCTGCAAGAACATCTGCCACTATACTTGCCTCTAAGCCTGTCGTCTCTACTTCTTTAAAATTCACTGTATATGACATGAGTTTCCTTTCAATAAAAAAAGCACCCGAAGGCGCTAGGCAATGCCAATTACCGAATCAATATGGAAGCAATGTCCTGTAAGCATAGGTTTAGTAATGCAAATCAGGGCAAACAACCACAAAGATAATCGGTAAGTGGGCAATTATGCATTAAAAGCATCTGTTAATTGCGGTACAACTTGCTTCTTCCGTGAAACGGCACCTGCAAGGAAAGCGTGGTTGTTTTCCAACTTGAAGTTAAAGGCAGCTTCCACCTTGTCCATGTTACTACCGAGCGCAACGATTTCAGAGTTTGAGTTTACGATGTCCGTAATCATCAATACGAAATCACTGTATCCTTCTGAAACGATTGCCGCTGTCATGGCAACTTCGATTTCTTCTTGACGCTCCAAAACTTCTGCAATATCAACTGTATTGACTTGGGCTACACGCACATTGCTTCCATTTAAAGCAAATGTTTTTGCATCAATATTAATCAATTCTTCTGCTGACTTGCTGGCTAGGTTGGTGCCTGCTTTCAAGAGTGCCAAGCCGTATTCTTCCAAGTTCACACCGGCAATTTCAGCCAACTCAGCCGCAACTTGTGGATCTGTTGCATGAGTAGTTGGAGATTTGAGCAAGAGTGTGTCTGAAATCAAACCTGATAAAAGAAGTCCGGCTACTTCTTTTGGAGGTGTTACTCCGTTTTCTTTAAAGGCACGGTAAACGATTGATGATGCTGAACCTACTGGCTCCAAACGCATATATAATGGATTTGCAGTTTCAAAGTTTGCAACACGGTGGTGATCAATAACAGCTGCTACTTCCACTTCCTTGATGTCTGCGATCGATTGTTGAAATTCATTATGGTCTGTCAAGATGACTTGGTTAACACCTTCTGCCTTAGCAGACTCAACCACGCGCGGTGCAGTAACTCCAAAATACTCAAGCGCAAAAGCAGTTTCTTCATTTGGTGTTCCTAATGCTACAGCTTCCGCATCACGACCAAACACTTCACGCTCCAAATGAGCCCACCCGTATGATGATGCAATGGCATCAGTATCAGGATTTTGGTGACCAAAAACTAAAAATTTAGACATGTCTACAACCTCATTTTCTAATAATCTTCTACATTTTACCATAAATAGAAAGACTTGTGAACATGGACGGGTCGGGATTTGCCAAACGTTTTCAAAAAGAGTAAGATAAAAGGTAACAATGCAAAAGGAGAACTATATGAAATTTTCAGACTATACCTACATACGTCCTGATTATACAGCGATTAAAGCGCAATTTTCTGACCTAACAGAACAGTTAGCTCAAGCTAGTGATTTGGAAACGACTCGCACACTTGTGATAGCTACTACAAAATTGCTCAACTTAATCGATACCCAGTACAATCTTTGGATGATCCGTCATACCATTGACATGAACGATGAGTTTTACAACGAAGAAACTAAATTTTGGAACGAGTATTATCCTTTATTTGAAGAATTGACAACCAACTACTATCGTGTCATTGTCCAAACACCGTACAAGGTTGAATTGGCAGATATTTTACCTGAAACTTTCTTCATGCAGGCAGAGAACAAGCTCAAGACTTTCTCATCTGATGTGATTCCCTTGTTCCAAAAGGAAAACGAATTGACCGATGAATACAGTAAATTGATTGCTGGTGCAGAGATCAATTTCCAAGGTCAGACCTACAACCTGGCCCAAATGGGGCCATTCGGTCAATCAACCGACCGTGATGTCCGCAAGGCTGCTTCTGCTGCTACAACCGCTTTCTTTGAAAGCAAGGAAGCTGATTTCGACCGAGTTTACGATGAATTGGTCAAAGTCCGCACGGAAATTGCCCACAAACTTGGCTTCAAGGACTATGTGGAATACAGCTACATCAAGATGAACCGTTTTGATTACAATCGTGATATGGTCAAGGTTTACCGTGAAGAAATCCTCAAACATATCGTACCGATTGTGCAAGATCTTCGTCAACGCCAAGCCAATCGATTGCAGGTGCCAAGCCTCAAACACTACGACCTCAACCTTGAGTTCTTGGACGGAAATGCTGTTCCTCAGGGTGACCCTGACTTTATCGTCAGCCAAGCCCAAGACATGTACCGTGAATTATCCGCAGAAACAGGCGAATTCTTTGATTTCATGATTGAGCATGAACTCTTGGACTTGAAAGCAAAACCAGGCAAAAACAGCGGTGGCTACTGTACCTATATCCCTGACTACAAAAGCCCATTCATCTTCTCTAACTTCAACGGAACAAGCGGTGATATTGATGTTTTGACCCACGAAGCAGGTCACGCTTTCCAAGTCTATCGTTCCCGTTGGATCCAAAGTCCAGAAGTTGTCTGGCCGACCTATGAAACCTGTGAAATCCACTCTATGTCTATGGAATTTATGACTTGGCCGTGGATGGACCGTTTCTTCAAGGAACAAGTCGATAAATATAAATTTACCCACTTGGCAAGCGCCCTGCTCTTCTTGCCTTACGGTGTCTTGGTGGACCACTTCCAGCACGAAGTCTATGAACATCCAGAAATGACACCAGCAGAACGTAAGGCGACTTGGAAAAAACTCCAAGACCTCTACTTGCCAGACCGTGATTATTCTGAGTCAGAAGCCCTCAACCGTGGTATCTTCTGGTACCGTCAAGGGCACATCTTTGCTAGCCCATTCTACTACATTGACTACACCTTGGCCCAAGTCTGTGCCCTACAATTCTGGAAACGTACGCAGGTAGATCACGATGAAAATGCTTGGGAAGACTACATCCGCATCTGTGATTTGGGCGGCACCAAGTCCTTCTTGCAAGTGGTTGAAGCCGCAAACCTCCAATCACCGTTCAAAGAAGGCGCCCTTGAAAGCACAGCCAAAGCTGCCGCTGATTGGTTAGATGCAGTTAAGGATACCGACTTATAAAAATACAAAAATCTGAATGAATCAAGTGGCTCATTCAGATTTTTTTGATTTGACAAAGTTGATGTATTTATCCCCGAAAGTTTCAATTTGCTCCAAGACCAATCTAAATTCCTGACCAATCTCGCTCAGTTCATACTCGACCTTTGGCGGTACTTGTGCATAGACCTTGCGTGTGATTAAGCCATCTTCTTCCAATTGACGCAACTGCTTGGTTAAGGTTGCTTGTGAAATGCCAGTCAATCGACGATGCAATTCATTAAACCGAATCGGTCCGTCCTCAATATGATGCAATAATAAAATATTCCATTTTCCAGACAAGACTGTCTGTGTAGCTAAATAAGGACAGGCATAGATATTATTGATATGATATTTTGGCATGTTTTTCCTCCCTCTTTCTATTGAAAATACCCATTACTTTAGAAAAAAATAGTAACCATTTTATAAAATCGTACTTGTGTTTTTTAATGTATCTGTTACAATCATACCATAAACTAAATGAATAAGAAAGTCAGGAATTACGATGTACAACTCACATTTTGAACTGGGCCATGTCGCCCTCAACGTCCGCGATTTAGAACTCCAAAGCCAGTTTTACCAACAAGTCTTGGGGCTGAAAGTCCTCTCCCAAAGCCCTAAACAGATTGACCTTGGCGTTGAAAAAAACATCCTTATCCGCCTGATTCAGACAGAGCAGAAAGACGAAGTCCACCACAGCTACGGACTCTACCACTTGGCCATTGTCCTACCTAGCCGCGAAGACCTTGGGACCATTTTTCGCCACTTTATCGACAATAAGATTCCCCTCCAAGGGGCCAGCGACCACGGTTACAGCGAAGCCATTTACCTAGCCGACACCGAAGGCAATGGCGTTGAGATTTACCGCGACCTGCCTCAAGACACTTGGGATGTCCGCCCAGACGGCCGCATCGTCGGCATTACTGAGCCTATGGATGCTGAAACGATCTATGCTTTAGGGAAAAAAGCTGACGCAGCCTATCAAATGCCAGCTGGCAGTCGCATGGGGCATGTCCATCTGTCTGTCCGAGAAAGCGCTGCTTCTAGCCGGTTTTACCAGGAGGTCTTAGCTATCGAGGATAAATTCTCCGTCCCATCTGCAGCCTGGTTAGCTTCCGGCGACTACCATCACCACCTAGCTGTCAACGAATGGGGAGGAAAAAATCTGAAAACCAGACAAGAAGGCATGCCAGGACTTGCCTACTATACGGTCATCTATTCCAATCCAGAAGCTTTTGAAGCAACCTTGAATCGTGCCATTGTTGCAAACCTAAACCTTCACAGACTAGACAATAGCGCAGCCTTTGTTGATGTGGATGGCATTAAAACAAAATTAATCTTAGAATAAAAAAAAAAACAGGAAATGCTCCGGCACTTCCTGTTCTTTTTTTTAGTATTTTATCCCTTAATTCGATTCAGATATTCTTGATAAGTTTCAGTCTCCATCAAGGCTTTAGCATTTTCCACTCTAGCTCGTGTTGGAGGTTTTGTTCCCTCAAGTGGATATGGACGACCAAGTTCACGCCACTTAAATTCACCAAGATTGTGGTATGGCAATACCTCAAAACGTTCTACATTGTTTAAAGTTTTGACAAATTTACCAAGCTCAATCAAATCTTCATCTCGATCAGTTAAATTTGGTACCAAAACGTGACGAATCCAAACAGGTTTTCCAATGTCGGATAAATAACGAGCACATTCCAAAATGGTTTTATTACTGTGTCCAGTCACAACTCGGTGTTGTTCAGGATTTATTTCCTTAATATCAAGAAGCACCAAATCTGTCACTTCCATGAGACGATTGTATTTTTCCAAATATCGCTCCGTTGAACGGAAGGTTAAGGCACAGGTATCCAATGTGGTATGGATGCCTTTTTCTTTTGCAAGAGTGAATAACGCAATCAAAAAATCAATCTGAATGGTAGCTTCACCACCAGAAACAGTTATTCCGCCTTCCTTTCCCCAAAACATACGAAACCGAAGTGCCTCATTTAACACATCCTCTGCAGTACGCTCCGTCGCAGCAGGGTTGACCAAATCCCATGTATCTGGATTGTGGCAATATTGGCAACGCATATGGCAACCTTGCATAAAGACAACAAAACGTACACCAGGACCATCAACGGAACCAAAACTTTCTGTTGAATGAACCAAACCAGTTACTTTACGATAATCAACCTCTGTCATAATCTTTCCCTCACAACTTTATGCCTCTAGTATAACACAAAAATGGAAACGCTTCTATTATTGACTATCTGCTTCATTCGGCAACTCTCTATCCTTTCGTATCCGGTATGTCAGTCCAAGCACTCCCTATTCCATTATTTGAGTGTCTACTAATTCAAGGTGCTCTTCTATCCCTTCAAACAATTGTAGGCCACTCCCAAAAATGACTGGCGACACAGTCAATTCCAAAACATCAACTACGGTTTCTTTCAGGAGAAATTTAGTCAGACGAGGGCTTCCTAAAACTAAAATATCGCTAGCATTTTCTGTTTTCAAATATCGAATTTTTCGGTAATCTGTTCATGAATCAAAGTTGAATGATTCCATGCAGTTTTTTGTAACGTTCTTGAACAAACAATTTTTTCAACAGCGTCTATCCAGGCAGCATGAGCACGTTCATGCTCACTTCCTTCTCCTCATTGTTCAACATATTTGGCCAATACTGGTACACCATCTCATAGGTTGCTCTTCCCCATAATATCGTATCTGCATTGGCAGTCACCTGTTTGGCAAACTGCTCAAGTTCTACATTCTAGTGGACAAAACCAATGTCCATAGCCCCATTTGGTCCATCAGCAATCCCATCCAAGGATGTGTGTAAAAAACAACTAAATTTCTCATCCAATCTTCCTCTATCATTCATTTTCTAAAGATTAGTGTAACATATTTACAAGACGATGCTCAATGATAATGTTGATCTTGAATGTGTCTGTTTTTAGGAGAAACTGAAAAAGCATCAAGAGAACGAAAATTAAGACCGAAACACTTGGACTTTTT
>NZ_JBMVJC010000033.1:0-20950 GCF_049893385.1 Streptococcus sp. VTCC 12905
AAAAAGTCCAAGTGTTTCGGTCTTAATTTTCGTTCTCTTGATGCTTTTTCAGTTTCTCCTAAAAACAGACACATTCATAAAAATGGTGAGCGTTTACAAGCTTTTCTAAAGATGGTATACTAATAAAAAAGAGATTGCGTAGGAGGAAGTTATGAAAAAGCTTATTAGTCGTATAATGTTGGTATCCACGGTTGTGTTATTAGCAGCATGTCAATCCACTCAGACCAAGGAAGACGAAACTTCCCATACTAGTTCATCGAGCCAAGTTTCAACTAGCTCGGAACAACAATCTACCTCGGAGTCTTCCTCAGAGCCTACATCTAGTTCAGACTCACAAACAGAAGCCTCTTCTTCAAATACGCAGACGGTACCGACTGTGTACCAGTCCGTTATCGATCGTTACCAAGCCAATTCAGGTCAGGTTTCTGAAGCGATTAATCAGGACGAGGTTAGTAGTTATCTAAGTTTACTGACGAGTCAAGGCCAAGAATACAGCGGAGCATTCTATAGCCTATACGATATTGATCAAGATGGAACAGAGGAATTGCTCTTAGCCTTGAATAAATCTGGTGACTATATCCTCATTGATCTTTACACGCAGCTATCTGGGGAGAGTTTCCGTTTAGTAGATAATTTCCGAAATATTGGTTTTGAAATTGGCCCGGATGCCATTCTTCGTCCTTTACAGGATGGAACCTATTTATTTGAAGGGGGTGGAGTATACCGGATTTATCAGTACAATGCAATGATTCCAGGATTGAAACGGATTTCTGAATCGGATACTAATCCTGAAACATCCCCTTTACTTGATTTATCAAGTTTGAATTGGGTAAAATTATAGTGTAAAATAAGAATGAATTAAAGCTGGAGGTTCCAGCTTTTTTTATTTAAGTAGTACTTTAAGTTTTCTTTTGGTAATCTTTAATCTTTCTTTTAGGTAGGGAAGGTAAACTAGGGGCATATCAGGAAGCCATCCCAAAACTTCCTAAGAAAGAAAAGGAATCTATTTATGAAAACAAATTTTAAAAAACTACTTTATTCAGGTGTCACGTTGATGAGTATCGGTGTCTTGGCGGCATGTTCATCAATTTCTAGTTCAACGACAACTTCAAGTTCTGCAGCTACGAGTCAATCAAGTGCAGCAACTACTTCTAGCGATAGCACATCATCTGACTCAAGTTCATCATCATCTTCCATTGACTGGTCAGCCCTTCCTACTACAGAAGTAACACTTTCAAATGACGGATTGAAAATTACGGAAGGTGGAACCTATATTCTAACAGGTTCAACAACTGCAGGTGTGACTGTTGAAACAGATGCCAATGTTCGAATTATTTTAGCAGGTGCCGAGATTTCAAGCTCAGATACTGCCGCAATCAATGTTATTAGTGCGGATAATGTTGAATTGGAACTTCAAGATGGAACGACAAACACTGTGAAAGATACGAGCAATCACACTGATACAAATATTGAAGGTGCCATTCATGTTGAGGCAAATTTAACCATTACGGGGAATGGTAGCCTGACAGTAGAAGGAAACTTCCAAGATGGTATTGTATCAACTGATGATTTGATTATTGATGCAGGAAGTATCACTGTTACAGCAGTAGATGATGGTATCCGTGGTAAGGATTCATTGACAATCAATGGTGGTACAATCAATGTAACAGCGGGTGGTGATGGTATCAAGTCTACAAATGATACAGATACTACCAAAGGTTATACAACTATCACAGGCAGTGAGATTACTGTAAAAGCAGGTGATGATGGTATTAAAGCGGAGACGGCTTTGACAATTGACGGAGGTACCATTACAGTATCAGAATCTGCTGAGGCACTTGAAGGTACCAACATCACGATTAATGGTGGTACATTAGATGTTTACTGTTCAGATGATGCTATTAATGCGGCAAGTACAACGTCATCAGATATCTTTATCAAGGTAACTGGCGGTGACTTGAAAGTCGCTGTAGGTAGTGGGGATACGGATGCCTTTGATGCTAATGGAGATATCTATATCTCCGGAGGTACAATTGATGTAACAGCTCAATCTGCTTTTGACTTCGATGGAACTGCTGAATTGACAGGAGGTACTGTGACAGTTAACGGTGAGCAGATTACTCAAATCACAGCAACAGGACCAGGTGCAGGTGGCCACGGTGGCCGGTAATTGATCGTCAAATTATAATAAAAAGGTCTGAGTTTTGAAAAACTCAGACCTTTCGTTTTGTTTCCATGTTCGGAAGGTTAATTTTATATTTAATGACCAAAAGTCGAATGAGCAAAGCAAGGCTGAAGATGGTAATGAATACGGGAATTTGTGGTAATTTCCAATCCACAACACAGAGATGGTATAAGATACCAGAAAAGAGTGCTAACACAGCGTAGACATCTTCCTTTAGGACAATCGGTGTCTCATTGACTAATAAATCACGAGCAATTCCGCCACCAACTCCTGTTAGTGCTGCTAAAATACCACTCGTTACGGCATTTAGTTGAAGTTCAACTCCTGTACTTGCTCCAATAAGGGCGAAGATGGCTAGACCGATTGCATCAAAGATAAGGTTTGTCTGGGAAAGGAAATGAATCATCTTCTTATCAAGAGGTTTGTCCTGCTTTAGATTGATAACAATCAAGTACATCACAATAGCCACAACAAGAGATAAGTAGATTGCAGTCGGGTCGGTCAAGGCAGTCGGAATCCTATTTGCCATTGTATCACGAATGATGCCACCACCAACAGCAGTAATGATGCTGAGGAGACTAATTCCAAAAATATCTAACTTTTTCTTGAAACCTTTTACTGCACCCGACACAGCAAAGGCAATTGTGCCAATATAGTTGCACATCATAAGAAACAAATCGAATTCCATAAGCACCTCCTTTTCTATATTAACAGAAAGGAAAATGACTGACAAGACTCTTTTTAAGTTTGTGAGAAAAGTTTCAAACGAGACGGTTTGTCATTTCTTGAAATTTGTGAAAAAACGCACGAAATAAAGGTTTTTCACGAAAATTTCTGCAAAAAGAAAACGGTTCAAATACTTGCCATTTGTGAAATATTGGTCTATCATAATACAGAAAGAGAAAAACCTTTGGAGGAAATTATGGTATCTATCTCAAAAGAACAACACTTGGATATGTTCTTGAAAATGCAACTGATTCGTGATGTTGATATGAAATTAAATAAATTGGTGCGTCGTGGCTTTGTACAAGGAATGACCCACTTCTCAGTTGGTGAAGAAGCAGCTGCTGTTGGACCAATCGTTGGTTTGACTGATCAAGATATTATCTTTTCACATCACCGTGGTCATGGTCATGTTATTGCAAAAGGTATTGACATCAACGGTATGATGGCTGAACTTGCTGGTAAGGCAACTGGTACATCCAAAGGCCGTGGTGGCTCCATGCACTTGGCTAATGTTGAAAAAGGAAACTTTGGTTCAAACGGTATCGTCGGTGGTGGTTATGCCCTTGCAGTAGGAGCGGCTCTTACACAACAATACCTTGGGACAGATAATATCGTTATCGCCTTCTCAGGTGACTCAGCAACAAATGAAGGCTCATTCCATGAGTCAATGAACCTGGCGGCTGTCTGGAATTTACCAGTTATTTTCTTTATTACAAATAACCGATATGGTATCTCAACAGACATTTCTTATTCAACAAAAATTCCTCACCTCTACCAACGTGCGGCAGCATACGGTATTCCAGGTCACTATGTTGAAGATGGTAATGACGTCATTGCTGTTTATGAAAAAATGCAAGAAGTAATTGAGTATGTTCGTGCAGGAAATGGCCCAGCGATGGTGGAGGTTGAATCTTATCGCTGGTTTGGACATTCGACAGCTGATGCCGGAGCCTACCGTACAAAAGAAGAAGTTGCAGCTTGGAAAGCAAAGGATCCACTTAAGAAATACCGTACATATTTGACTGAAAACAAGATTGCAACAGATGAAGAATTAGATGCAATTGAAACACAAGTCGCTGAACAAGTTGAGGCTGCTGTGAAATTTGCACAAGAAAGTCCAGATCCAGATATTTCAATCGCATACGAAGACGTGTTTGTGGACTAGGGTGTGAAGACGTTAAAGAGGCACAGAAAAATTAGGGAGTCAGCTAGTGATGCGGACGTCGCTAATGGCTCATCTATTTTTCCAAGCCTCTAGTCTGAACCCAACTATTAACGTCAGAAGTTTGACTGTGCTCTTTAGAGTTTGGTCAAACTAGGCAGGTATGATGATTGATTACAATGTGGTAATTGATTGATTTTCCTTAGTACAGTAAAAGTAAATTGATATAAGTAGGAGAAATTGTAAAAATGGCTGAAACAAAAGTAATGGCCTTGCGTGAAGCGATTAACTTGGCTCAGAGCGAAGAAATGCGTAAGGATGAAAAAGTATTCTTAATGGGGGAAGACGTCGGTATCTACGGCGGTGACTTCGGTACATCGGTTGGTATGTTGGACGAATTCGGGCCAAAACGTGTTCGCGATACGCCTATCTCTGAGGCTGCAATCGCTGGTTCTGCGGTTGGTGCGGCTCAAACAGGTCTTCGTCCAATCGTAGACTTGACTTTCATGGACTTCATCACAATTGCCCTTGATGCGATTGTTAACCAAGCGGCCAAAACCAACTATATGTTTGGTGGTGGTTTGAAAACACCTGTAACCTTCCGTGTGGCATCTGGTTCAGGTATCGGTTCAGCAGCACAGCACTCACAATCTCTTGAAGCTTGGTTGACTCACATTCCAGGTATCAAAGTTGTTGCACCTGGTACTGCTAACGATGCAAAAGGTCTTTTGAAATCATCTATCCTTGACAACAACCCAGTTATCTTCTTGGAACCAAAAGCTCTTTACGGTAAAAAAGAAGAAGTGAACTTGGATCCTGATTTCTACATTCCACTTGGTAAAGGCGAAATCAAACGTGAAGGTACTGATGTAACTATCATTTCATACGGTCGTATGTTGGAACGTGTTTTGAAAGCGGCTGAAGAAGTGGCTGCAGAAGGCATCAGCGTAGAAGTGGTAGATCCACGTACCCTTATCCCATTGGATAAAGAATTAATCATCGAATCTGTGAAGAAAACTGGTAAGGTTATCTTGGTCAACGATGCTTACAAAACAGGTGGATTCATCGGTGAAATCGCATCAATCATCACAGAAAGCGAAGCTTTTGACTACTTGGATGCACCAATCATCCGTATCGCTTCAGACGATGTACCAGTTCCTTACGCTAACATTCTTGAAAATGCAGTATTGCCAAACGTAGAGAAAATCAAAGCGGCAATTTATAAGCAAGTAAACAAGGGCTAAAGAAAAAATGGAAGGACGGGCAACCGTCCTAACCCTGTTTGAAGGAATGTATGAAAAGAATTGACCTGGTTCAATGAATATCATTGGAGTCGGTTCTTTGATAACGTAAGAAATTGAGAGAAAGGAATTGAACCCGTTCGGAAAACTTAAAAATGTATGAATCGATTGAAAATCAATATTTTCTACGATTTCCTATATTCAATTGTTTTCTGTTCGGACTTGGTATCTAAAAAATGGCAGTAGAAATTATTATGCCTAAACTTGGTGTGGACATGCAAGAAGGTGAAATCATCGAGTGGAAAAAACAAGAGGGCGATGTCGTCAACGAAGGCGATGTTCTCTTGGAAATGATGTCTGACAAGACCAGCATGGAGCTGGAAGCAGAAGAGTCAGGCGTCCTATTGAAAATTGTTCATGGCAACGGTGCAACTGTTCCTGTGACAGAGGTCATTGCCTATATCGGTGCAGAAGGTGAAACAGTTGAAGCAGGTAGTGCTCCTGCTGTTGAGCCAGCTGCAGCTATTGAAGAAGTACCAGCAGGTCGCACGTCTGTTATCGTTGTTCCTGCAGTGGCAGCTAAGCCACAAGGTGGCGGCAAGGTGCGTGCAACTCCAGCGGCACGTAAGTTGGCTAGGGAATTGGGCATTGATTTGGGTCTTGTTCCAGGAACTGGTGCAAATGGCCGCGTCCACAAGGTTGACGTAGAAGACTTCAAGGTTGCAGCACCTAAGGCGACACCGCTCGCAGCCCGTATTGCAGCTGACCATGGTGTTGATCTGTCAACAATCACTGGAACTGGTGTCAATGGTAAAATTGTTAAGGAAGATGTACTTGCTGTTCTTGCTCCCGTAGAACCAGAAGTTGTGGCTCCAGCTCCTAAAGTGGAAGAGAAACCAGCTAAAGAATTGCCAGAAGGCGTTGAAATCATTAAGATGAGCCCAATGCGTAAGGCGATTTCAAAAGGTATGGTCAACTCTTACTTGACTGCTCCAACTTTTACGCTTAATTACGATATCGACATGACCAACCTCATGGCGCTTCGTAAGCAAATCCTTGAGCCAATTATGAACAAGACTGGTCTGAAAGTGACCTTTACAGACTTGATTGGTCTCGCGGTTGTTCGTACTTTGATGAAAGAAGAACACCGTTACATGAACGCTTCTTTGATTAACGATGCACAAGAAATCGAATTACACAAGTTTGTCAACCTTGGTATCGCAGTAGGTCTAGATGATGGCTTGGTGGTGCCAGTTGTTCATGGCGCAGATAAGATGAGCTTGTCTGAATTTGTTGTGGCATCAAAAGATGTTATCAAGAAAGCTCAATCTGGTAAGTTGAAGGGAGCTGAAATGTCAGGCTCTACCTTCTCTATCACCAATTTGGGTATGTTTGGTACCAAAACCTTTAACCCAATTATCAACCAACCAAACTCAGCAATCCTTGGTGTAGCAGCAACTGTTCAAACTCCAGTAGTTATTGATGGTGAAATCAAAATCCGTCCAATTATGGCACTTTGCTTGACCATTGACCACCGTATCATTGATGGTATGAATGGTGCTAAGTTCATGGTTGACTTGAAGAACTTGCTGGAAAACCCATTGGAATTGTTGATTTAAGATAAGATGCAAAAGGCGTTAAGAAAACCGTATGAAAATAGGAAATCAACGATGTGCCTTGAGGCACGAGGCGATTTATCTTTTTCAATAGGTTTTTAGCCTGTGCTCAATTTGGTAAAGAGAAAAAATAAAGAAAGGATGTAGAACGAGTTCGTGACATTTGAACACGAACTAAATGCTTCGGAATTTAGATAGTCCGCCTTGGATGTAAGCATCCTGCGTTGGACTCCTAAAATTCTGTCGCATTTGACGTTCTTTGTATCATAACTATGGCAATTGAAATTATTATGCCGAAACTTGGTGTAGACATGCAAGAAGGTGAAATCATCGAATGGAAAAAACAAGAGGGTGATTTTGTCAATGAAGGTGATGTTATCTTAGAGATGATGTCAGATAAAACAAGCATGGAGTTGGAAGCGGAAGAATCAGGTGTTCTTTTGAAAATCGTTCACGGTAACGGTGCAACAGTTCCTGTAACAGAAGTTATTGCTTACCTTGGTGCAGAAGGTGAAACAGTTGAAACTGGTGCTACACCGGCTCCAGCAGAAGTTGCACAAGCAACTGCAGACTTGAAAGCAGCTGGTTTGGAAGTGCCTGCAGCTCCTGCAGTAGCTCCACAAGCTCCTAAGGCTGAATTGGCAGCAGACGAGTACGATATGATTGTTGTCGGTGGTGGTCCTGCTGGCTACTATGCAGCGATTCGTGGTGCCCAACTAGGTGGTAAAATCGCAATCGTTGAAAAATCAGAATTTGGTGGGACTTGCTTGAACAAAGGATGTATCCCAACTAAGACCTACCTCAAAAATGCTGAAATTCTTGATGGATTGAAGATTGCGGCAGAGCGTGGTATCAATCTTGCATCCACAAACTACACAGTAGATATGGATAAAACAGTTGACTTCAAGAACAAGGTTGTGAAGACTTTGACTGGTGGTGTAGCGGGTCTCTTGAAAGCCAACAAGGTAACCATCTTCAATGGTCTTGGACAAGTAAACCCTGATAAGACAGTTGTGATTGGTGATAAAGTGATTAAAGGTCGCAGCATTGTACTTGCAACTGGTTCTAAGGTTTCTCGTATCAACATCCCAGGTATTGATTCTAAATTGGTGTTAACTTCTGATGATATTCTTGACTTGCGTGAAATTCCTAAGTCACTCACTGTTATGGGTGGTGGCGTAGTCGGTGTGGAACTTGGTTTGGTTTACGCGTCTTACGGTACTGAAGTAACAGTTGTTGAAATGGCTGACCGTATCATTCCTGGTATGGACCGCGAAGTGTCTGTCGAATTGCAAAAAGTCCTTTCTAAGAAAGGTATGAAATTCTTGACCTCTGTTGGTGTATCTGAGATTGTTGAAGCCAACAATCAATTGACAATTAAATTGAACGATGGTTCAGAAATTATTTCTGAAAAAGCTCTTCTTTCAATTGGACGTGTACCTCAATTGGCTGGTCTTGAAAATCTTAACCTTGAGTTGGATCGCGGTCGTATCAAGGTTAATGCATACCAAGAAACTTCTATCCCAGGAATTTATGCACCTGGTGACGTTAATGGTACTAAAATGTTGGCACACGCTGCTTATCGTATGGGTGAAGTTGCTGCTGAGAATGCTATCAACGGCAACCACCACAAGGCTAAATTGGACTTCACACCAGCAGCGGTTTACACACACCCTGAAATTGCGATGGTTGGTTTGACTGAAGAACAAGCAATCGAGAAATACGGTAAAGAAAATATCCTGATCGGTCGCAACAGCTTCACTGGTAATGGTCGTGCGATTGCTTCTAACGAAGCACATGGTTTCGTAAAAGTTATCGCTGATAAGAAATACCATGAAATCCTTGGTGTTCATATCATCGGTCCAGTTGCAGCTGAAATGATCAACGAAGCAGCAACTATCATGGAATCTGAATTGACTGTTGACGATGTGGCAGCTTCTATCCATGGTCACCCAACCTTCTCGGAAGTTATGTATGAGGCCTTCCTTGATGTTCTTGGTGTTGCGATCCACAACCCACCAAAACGGAAATAATATAATGAATCAAAAGAAAGTCCGATTGGCTTTCTTTTTTTAAAATAATGAAATAGGAAGGGTTTGGAGAACAATATAGTCATTTGAATTAGCTTAGATGCATCGTCACTTTCGGCTTGCCGTACTCTAGTACTGTCTGCACCGTAGTTCCTTGTCTGAAAGCTAATTCATTCGACTATACTTGAAATTTGGTCATAAATCAATTTCTGTGCATTTCTATTCCTGGTAATGTTTGCAAGCTTTGTTGCAGATTTTTTCGTAACAAGTCTGTTGGCAAGAAATCCTGTTGATTATCCAAGAGTATTACCTTCTCTACTTTGTAAAGATAATACTCTACAGAAAAATTGGTTATAAAAACCGAATATTCTGAAAATTTATTAAAATATACTTGACATATTTTGAAAATAGTATAAAATGAATACTAATCAGAAGAAGTAATCTTCAAGTTTGTTTTCAGAAAACTGACGGTTGTTGCGAGTCAGTAGCAAACGAAGATGAAATGGGCTGATGTTTGATATGAGAAGGTAATCAATATCCTTCCGGTTGGCACCCCTTACCGTGCGACTCCTTGTTGGAGGAGTTTGAGATGACAAGGTTTTTTGTGTACCCTTGTTAATGGAGGTGGCACCGCGCTAGCTTTGATTAGACGCCCTCGCACAGATTTTTTCTGTGTGAGGGCTTTTTGTTTTCACAAAAGGAGTTCCCATGCACAACGTACTACCAGCAGATATATTAACCCCCATTCTAGCCTTTATGCGACTAAAAGGTAAGCATAAGATTATCCTAGAATCCATTCCGAGAGAAAAGGGAAACGCTCGTTTTTCCATTATTGCCTATAATCCTGTCTATGAAATCAAATATGACCATGGTGTGTTGACCAACAATGGAGAAGTGGTGGAAGGTGATCCATTGGAATACCTACAATCTGTGGTGGAAGGTTCGAATTTGACTGGAGAGGCTCCCTTTCAAGGAGGGGCGATTGGATTTGTTGGATATGACTTGATTAGTCTCTATGAACCCATTGGTCATATCCCAAAGGACACCATTGGAACACCGGATATGCATTTCTTTATTTATGAATCGTATTTAGTCTTTGATCATAAGAAGGAGATTCTCTCCATTCATGAAGATAATACCTATAGTGGCCGTAGTTCGAGTGAGATGGAGAAAGCTCTAGCAGGTGTTTTAGCCGAATTAAAAAATCCAGCACCCGATGAATTTGCACCCCATGATCTTCAATCATTATCCTTCAAGAGTCATCTTGAAAAAGAAGAATTCGAAAATATGGTTAGGTCAGCAAAACAATTGATTCGGCAAGGCGATATGTTTCAATGTGTCCTCAGTCAACGTTTTTCATCAGATATTTCTGGCAACCCTTTTGATTATTACCGTAATTTACGGATTACCAATCCATCGAACTATTTATATTTTTATGATTTTGAAGATTATCAAATAATAGGCGCTAGTCCAGAAAGTCTTGTGTCTGTAAAAGATGGAATCGTGACAACTAATCCAATTGCTGGAACTCGGCCTCGTGGAAATGATGAGGAGGAGGACCAACGATTGGCGACTGATTTATCGACAGATACGAAAGAAGTTGCTGAACATAGAATGTTGGTTGATTTGGGGCGAAATGATATTGGTCGAATTGCACAAATTGGAACTGTCGAAGTTACTAAGTATATGGAAGTTGAATATTTCCGGTATGTGATGCACTTAACAAGCATTGTCAAAGGACAATTATTGGAGAATTTGACTGTACTAGATGCATTAAAAGCTACCCTACCTGCTGGAACTGTCTCAGGAGCACCGAAAATTAGAGCCATGCAGCGCATCTATGAATTTGAAAAGGAAAAGCGCGGCATATATGCAGGAGCAATTGGCTATCTATCTGCTACAGGAGATATGGATTTTGCGATTGCTATTCGCACCATGGTAGTGAAAAATGGCAAAGCCTATGTGCAAGCAGGTGCAGGAATTGTATATGATAGTGTACCAGAAAATGAATACCAAGAAACGCTGAACAAGGCAAAGGCGATGACGAAAATAGGAGAGTGCTATGATTCTTTTAATTGATAACTATGATTCATTTACCTATAACTTAGCCCAATATCTAGGACAGTTTTCACCTGTGCAGGTATTGAGAAATGATGCGGAGAATCTATTTGATGAAGCAAATAAAGCGAAAGGTTTGGTTTTTTCTCCAGGACCAGGTTGGCCAGCAGATGCTGGAAAAATGGAAGAAATGATACAGATTTTTGCAGATAAAAAACCAATATTGGGCATTTGTTTGGGACATCAAGCAATCGCTGAAGTTTTTGGAGGGCAGTTGAGATTAGCCAAAACGGTTATGCATGGGAAGCAGAGTCAGATGCGAGTGGAAGGAAACTCTCCAATTTTCAATGGTTTTCAGGGAGATGTAGAAATCATGCGTTATCACTCGATTGTCATTGATGAAATGCCAAAAGATTTTATAGTGACTGCTCGTACAACAGATGATGACGAAATTATGGCTATCCAACATAAGGAATTACCAATTTTTGGTTTGCAATTTCATCCAGAAAGTATAGGGAGTCCGGAAGGCTTACAAATGATTGAACAGTTTGTTAGAGAGGTAGTAAGATGAAAGAAATTTTTGAAAAATTAGCTACAAAACAAGACTTATCTGAGGGAGAAATCGAAGGAGTTTTTAATCGTATTCTGAATGGAGAATTGACAGAAAGTCAGATTGCAGCTCTGTTACTAGGCTTGAAAATGAAGGGTGAAACAGTTGATGAAATTGCAGGTGTCGTAAAGTCTTTGAAAAAACATGCTGTACAATTGCCTCAAACATATTCGGACGCAATGTGCAACTGCGGTACGGGTGGGGATCAATCGTATAGTTTTAATATTTCGACGACGGCTTGCTTTATCTTGGCAGCTGGAGGTATTCGTTTAGCGAAGGCGGGAAATCGATCTATTTCATCGAAGTCAGGTTCTGCAGATGTACTTGAAGAATTAGGGATAAATATTGCAGCGAATCCAGAAGTAGTATCAAAAGCATTGTCAGAGGTTGGATTGGCTTTTGTCTTTGCTCAAACCATGCATCCAGCCATGCGCTTTATTGGTCCAGCCAGACGGGCATTGGGAGTTCCAACAATTATGAATATTGTTGGTCCTTTAGCCCATCCCCTATCATTAGATAGTCAATTGATGGGAGTTTATCGAGAAGACCTCCAGTTGGATCTGGCCCATGTTATGAAAAAATTGGGAAGACGACGCGCGTTACTTATCACAGGACCAAACCATATGGATGAAGCGGCCTTATTTGGAGAGAATCACTATACTTTGCTTACAGATGGAACTATCCATCAGGGAAGATTTACCTTTGCTGATGTGGATCTGAATCCATTAGAACTCGCGGATATTCAAGGTGGAGATGCTGTGGAGAATGCAGAAATTTTGTTGTCAGTTCTACAAAATCAAGCAAGTCCTTACTTAGAAACGACGGTTTTAAATGCAGGTCTAGGCTTTTATGCAAATGGTAAGGTTTCAAGTATCCGTGAAGGAGTTGAATTGGCTCGAAGTCTACTTGCGGACGGTTCTGCTCTGAGAAAATTGGCAGAACTGAGGGAGGTTCAGATATGAGTCAGGATTTTTTACAGACAATTTTAAAGCAAAAGGAGGCAGAGGTTGCTCAGCTGGTAAATGAGCCAGTAGAATCTGTTCGTTCAACCTATTCGTTATTTGATTTTCTTACCAAGCAGAAGGGTCAATTACAACTGATTACTGAGGTAAAAAAAGCTAGCCCTAGTATGGGAGATATCAATCTGACGGTGGATATTACTGAGCAAGCACGCCAATACGAAGCAGCAGGGGCTGCTATGATTTCAGTATTGACTGACCAAATTTTCTTTAAGGGGGATGTACAGTTTCTTCGTCAAATCTCAGATTTGGTTTCAATTCCGACATTAGCGAAAGATTTTATCATTGATGAAAAACAAATTATTCGCAGTCTTAATGCAGGTGCTACAGTGATACTATTGATTGTGGCGGCTTTGTCCGAAGACAGGCTCAAAGAATTGTTTAAATTTGCAACCCGTTTGGGTCTGGAAGTATTGGTTGAGACTCATAATCTTTCAGAATTAGACATTGCTCATCGCATTGGCGCAAAGATAATTGGTGTCAACAATCGGAACCTAACAACATTTGAAGTTTCCCTTCAAACTAGTCTTGACTTAGCACCTCATTTTCTACCGGACAGAGTGTATGTATCAGAATCAGGCATTTTTACAAATGAACAAGCTGAACTCCTTGCTCCCTACTTTCATGCACTCTTAGTCGGAACAGCACTGATGCAGTCGGAAGATGTTGCGCAAAAAGTAAAGGAGTTATCGATTGACAAAGGTTAAAATTTGTGGGCTTTCTACTAAGGAGGCGGTGTATGCTGCAGTTGAAGCAGGAGCGGATTATATTGGATTTGTATTTGCACCAAGTAAGCGGCGGGTGAGCTTTGCAAAAGCACATGAGTTGGCCCAGTTGATTCCTCCTGCAGTAAAAATAGTAGGGGTATTTGTCCAACCAAGTTTGAAAGAACTAGAAACGGCTATTTCGGTGGTTCCATTGGACTTGATTCAGATCCATGGTAACTGGGATGAATGTCTATCGCATCACATTTCAGTTCCAATCATTCGAGCCATTCAACTGGACAATACCCTAGGGGAGTTGAATACAAATGCAGACTACCTTCTCTTTGATGCTCCAAATGCAGGATCGGGTCAACTTTTTGATTGGAAACTATTAGCCCATCATAACTTTGAAAAACCATTTTTCATTGCAGGGGGCTTGACAGTGGATAATGTAGCAGAAGCGCAATCCTTATTTACTCCTTATGCCGTAGATGTCTCCTCGGGTGTTGAGACAAATGGGCAAAAGGATGTTGAAAAAATAAAAGCATTTATAGAAAGAGTGAAACTATGACTTACCAACAACCAAATAAAGACGGATTCTTTGGAGAATACGGCGGTCGATTCGTACCAGAGACATTGATGACTGCTGTATTAGAACTAGAACAGACCTACCGAACTGCCAAAGAAGATCCAGAGTTTCAGGCGGAATTTGAAGAATTGCTTGTCCAGTATGTTGGGCGAGAAAATCCCCTCTACTTTGCCAAACGCCTTACAGATTACTGCGGAGGTGCTAAAATCTATCTAAAACGCGAAGATCTGAATCATACGGGTGCCCATAAAATTAACAATTCGTTGGGGCAGGTATTGCTTGCGAAACGGATGGGAAAGAAAAAAATTATTGCTGAAACTGGCGCGGGGCAACACGGTGTTGCCACAGCTACCGCAGCAGCCCTCTTTGATATGGAATGTACCATTTATATGGGGGAAGAAGATGTTAAACGTCAGGCTCTCAACGTTTTTCGTATGGAATTATTAGGTGCAAAGGTTCATGCCGTAACGGATGGGTCACGCGTGCTAAAAGATGCGGTAAATGCAGCTCTTCGAGCTTGGGTTGCTCAAGTTGAGGATACCCATTATGTTATGGGATCTGTCCTTGGACCAGCACCATTTCCAGAAATTGTCCGTGACTTTCAGAGCGTAATTGGAAAAGAGGCAAAACGTCAATTTGCAGAGATTTCTGGTGGTCAGTTACCAGATGCTCTCTTGGCATGTATTGGTGGAGGATCTAATGCAATGGGCCTTTTCTATCCTTTTGTGGATGATACCTCTGTTGCAATGTATGGTGTTGAGGCTGCAGGACTTGGATTGGAGTCAGGCTTCCATGCAGCAACTTTTGCTAAGGGACGACCAGGAGTTCTTCATGGGGCTTTGATGGATGTTCTACAGGATGAAAATGGTCAAATTTTAGAAGCATTCTCTATTTCGGCTGGTCTTGATTATCCTGGCATTGGTCCAGAACATAGTTACTTTAATGCAATTGATCGCGCTACCTACGTTTCAGTAACAGATGAAGAGGCTTTAGAAGGCTTTAAACTCTTATCCCGTTTAGAAGGTATTATTCCTGCCCTAGAGTCCAGTCACGCTATTGCATATTTGCCAACCCTGGCAAAAGAATTAGGGCCAGATAAATCCATCATTGTATGTCTTTCAGGTCGAGGGGATAAAGATGTTGCACAAGTTCGAGAAAGGCTACAAGCAGAAAAAAAGGAGAACTAATATGACCAAAACCTTACAAGTTCGTTTACAGGAAATAAAGAATGCTCAAAAAGGAATTTTTATTCCTTACATTATGGCTGGTGATCATAATCAGGGGTTGGATGGGTTATTCGAAACCATTCAATTCCTTGAACAATCGGGTGTTTCAGCAATCGAAATAGGTGTACCCTTTTCAGACCCTGTAGCTGATGGGCCTGTTATCGAAGCAGCTGGGCAACGAAGCCTAGCAAAGGGTGTGACCTTGACTGAAATTGTCCAAAAATTGAAAGAAGAGACTAGTCAAGTTCCATTGATTATTATGTCCTATTTTAATCCCGTATTCCAATATGGTTTAGAACGATTTATTGATGATTTAGAACATACGAGTGTCAAAGGCTTGATCATTCCAGATTTGCCTTATGAACAGGAATCAATAGTGACAGACTTTTTAAATGATAGGGATATTTGCCTTATTCGATTGGTAAGTTTGACAACAGGTTTGGAAAGACAAAGACAACTGGTCCAAGATGCTCAGGGCTTTGTTTATGCTGTGGCTATTAATGGGGTTACAGGTAAGTCTAACCAATACACTGATCAGTTAGATCATCATTTGCACCAATTAACGGAACTGTCACCTGTACCAGTTCTAACAGGTTTTGGTGTCTCTAGTCAAGAAGATATTCTCCGTTTCAATCGGGTATCAGACGGTGTTATTGTTGGATCAAAAATAGTGGCGGGCTTATTTAACGGACAGCAAAATGATGTTCAAAAGTTAGTAACATTTGGATGTGGAGTTGATAAAACTCATAGTAATTACAAATTTTATTAGTGATATATTTTTCAAATCTGTATTCATTTGCACATTGCTTATAAAGGTGCTGTGCAGTGCATACGAGTTATAATACTTTTTGAACATCAAATATTTCCGTAGTCAAGAGCCTGGATGAGTGGTCCTGGTCTTGAGCCTAGCCTAAGCCTGTTACACTGAAATGAGAAAGTTCAGAGTTCTATCGTCGGCTTAATGACGCGAACTCAGTTCGCAATATTTCCAGCCTCTAACTATCTCCCAGATAGTTGAAGCTAGGCGAAAGTTGATTTTCATTGAGTCTAAGTTAGTTAATCTCCCACATCAGCAACCTTTTTCATACAATAGTATCAATTTTTCGCATTTTTTTGTCTGCTTTTGAGCTTAGAACGAATTATAATAATAGTAATAAGATACAAGGAGAAAACAGATGCGCAAGATTATTTTTTTAGATGTGGATGGGACCTTAGTAGACTACCATAATCGGATTCCTGAATCGGCGATTCGGGCTATTCGAAAAGCTCGTGAAAATGGGCACTTGGTCTATGTCTGTACTGGTCGCAGTCGAGCAGAAATGCAGCCAGAATTGTGGGGAATTGGGCTCGATGGAATGATTGGTGGAAATGGATCCTATGTAGAGCATCAAGGAAAAGTCGTCATGCACCAACTCATTTCTAAGGAAGATGCCAAAGCTGTTGTAGATTGGCTCCATGAAAGAGGGCTAGAGTTTTACTTGGAAAGCAACAATGGTCTTTTTGCAAGTGAAAACTTCCGCGAACGAGCTCGCGAAACCATGAAAATTTATGCTATGAATAAGGGGAAAACAGCCGAAGAAGTTGCTCACCAAGAAGCTGAAGATGTCATGCATGGAATGGTTTTTGATGGAGAATTGTATCGAGATGATTTGAATAAAATCAGTTTTGTGCTAGATTCCTATCAGGATCATTTGGACTCAAAATATGCGTTTCCACAGTTAGTAGCTAATACCTGGGGTGGTCGCGGAGAGACAGCCCTGTTTGGTGATTTAGGTGTGAAAGACATTGACAAGGCACATGCGATCGAAGTACTATTGGAACATTTAGGTGCTAAAAAAGAGGACACCATCGCATTTGGAGATGCCAAAATTGATATTCCAATGCTAGAGTATTGTGCAGTTGGGGTCGCTATGGGAAATGGCGGAGCGGAAATCTTGGCTATGGCTGATATGGTGACAGACGATGTAGAACATGATGGTCTTTATCATGCTTTCGAAAAATTGGGGCTACTATCAATCCAATAGCACTTGAAAAAGCGTTTTCAATCTGATATGATAATGATAAGGATTGTCACTGATTAGCAGGCAAAACCTAAGTGGATAGTAAATGGTCTGGTAACAGTCTTATTTGCTATCTACTTAGGTTCTTTTTATCCATTCAGATTGTGAGGCGGTAAGGCAGATGCAAATTGAAAAAGTGTACAACAATAATGTCATTCAAGCAACAGACCAACAGGGTCGTGAGTTGATTGTCATGGGGAAAGGGTTGGGTTTTCAGAAAAAAGCTGGTGAAGAATTAGACACCAGCAAAATTGAAAAAACCTTTGTATTACAAAATGACTACCAACAATCGGATTTGTCAAGCCTGTATTTACAAATGGAAAGTACTGAGGTGGAAGTAGTAAATGCTATTATCAATAAGGCAGAGGGAGTTTTAGGAGTCCAATTCGACCTGTCTTTGTACTTGGCATTGGCGGATCATTTGCATTTTGTATTTGAACGAAGCCATGAAGGTGTATCAATTGAAAATCCTTTATCTTGGGAAGTTCGTAAATTCTATCCGAATGAATACCAAATTGAAAAAGGTGAAAATGTGGAGCAGGTCAAATACCAGGCTGCCCACCACGAGCTTGTAGCATCTGCCATTGCTACTAAATTAGCCCATGAAATTGACCCAGAAAACAAGGTTGGCTGTATGTTGGCCGCAGGTCAATATTACCCACATACTTGTCATCCTCGTGATGTTTGGGAAGGTCTGCAAGAAGACCGTGAAAATTATTTCTTCATCGATGTTCAGGCACGTGGCTATTATCCAAACTATGCCAAGAAGAAGTGGGAGCGTGCAGGTATTGAGATTGAAATGACCGACGAAGACCTAGCACTCCTGAAAGAGCATACGGTGGACTTTGTTTCCTTCTCATACTACTCTAGCCGTGTCGCATCTGGCGATCCTGCAGTCAAGGAAAAGACAGCAGGCAATATCTTTGCTTCTATTAAAAACCCTTACCTAGACGCATCGGAATGGGGCTGGCAGATTGACCCGCTCGGTTTCCGCATTACCCTCAATTCTATCTGGGATCGCTATCAAAAACCACTCTTTGTGGTTGAGAATGGTCTGGGAGCAGTTGACACACCAGATGAAAATGGCTATGTAGAAGATGATTACCGTATCGACTACCTCCGACAACACGTCTTGGCAATGAGAGATGCTATTGTAGAAGACGGTGTTGAACTCTTGGGGTACACTACTTGGGGCTGTATTGACCTAGTTTCTGCTGGAACTGGCGAAATGAAAAAACGCTACGGTTTCATTTATGTTGACCGTGACGATGAGGGAAATGGTACACTCAAACGCTCTAAGAAAAAATCATTTGATTGGTATAAAAAAGTCATCGCTACAAATGGAGCTGACGTGGAATAATGTTTGAAAGACAGGTCTTCGGACTTGTCTTTTGTTATCGTTTCCACTATAATAAAAATTAGTTAACAATAAAGGAGTTTTGCATGAAATACATCGTAAACAACAGCAATGACCCAGCCTACAACATTGCCCTAGAAGCCTATGCATTCAAAGAATTAACTGATATTGATGAAATTTTTATTCTTTGGATTAATGAACCAGCTATCATCATTGGAAAGCATCAAAATGCTATCCAAGAAATTAACAAGGAATATACAGATGCTCATGGTATCCATGTCGTTCGCCGTTTGTCTGGTGGTGGAGCGGTTTACCATGATTTAAACAATCTCAACTACACCATTATTTCAAATAAATCTGAAGAAGGAGCATTTGACTTTAAAACTTTCTCTAAGCCCGTTATCGATACTCTTGCAACACTCGGCGTAGAGGCTAACTTTACTGGTCGTAATGACCTTGAAATTGACGGCAAGAAAATTTGTGGTAATGCCCAAGCATATGCAAAAGGCCGTATGATGCACCACGGTTGCTTGCTCTTTGATGTTGATATGTCTGTCCTAGCAAGTGCTCTTAAAGTCAGCAAAGACAAAATCGAGTCCAAAGGTGTTAAATCCGTTCGTGCCCGCGTAACCAACATTAACAGTGAGTTACCAGAAAAAATGACTGTTCTGGAATTTAAAGATGCCATTCTCAATCAAATGAAGCAAGAATATCCAGAAATGGATGAATATGTGTTGACTGAGGATGATTTGGCTCGAATCCAAGAAATCCGTGATACGCAGTTTGCAACATGGGATTGGACTTATGGTCAAACACCAGAATACACAGTTGAGCGCAACGTCCGTTACCCAGCTGGTAAAATTACAACCTACATTAAGACTGAAAAATCCATCATTGAATCTATTAAGATTTACGGGGATTTCTTCGGTATTGGTGATGTCTCTGATGTTGAGGAGTTACTTGTTGGTACACGTTATGAATATGCGGATGTACTTGCTAAACTTCAAGAGATTGATACTACTCATTATTTCTCGCGTATGACAACAGAAGAAGTCGCAAAAGCGATTGTTGTATAGATTATTGAGTGTGAAATTGTTTTCAGTAAAGTATTTTTCTTGCACATTTTCTATATTATGGTATAATTATTTTCTGTGAGTATCCCTCACTTACTCGTGGCTAGACCATGAGTCATTAGACCAAAAGGAGGAACATATCAATGGCTAAATACGAAATTCTTTATATTATTCGTCCAAACATTGAAGAAGAAGCTAAAAACGCTTTGGTAGCACGCTTTGACTCTATCTTGACTGACAACGGTGCAACTATCGTTGAATCAAAAGTATGGGAAAAACGTCGCCTTGCATACGAAATCAAAGATTTCCGCGAAGGTTTGTACCACATCGTTAACGTTGAAGCAAACAACGATGTAGCTCTTAAAGAGTTTGACCGTTTGTCAAAAATCAACGGCGATATTCTTCGTCACATGATTATCAAACTTGACGCGTAAGAAGGTATTGTATGATTAATAATGTAGTATTGGTTGGTCGCATGACCCGTGATGCAGAACTTCGTTATACTCCGTCTAACCAGGCTGTTGCGACTTTTACCTTGGCGGTTAACCGCAATTTTAAAAATCAAAATGGTGAACGGGAAGCGGACTTTATTAACGTAGTCATTTGGCGCCAACAAGCTGAAAATTTGGCGAATTGGGCTAAAAAAGGTGCGCTGATTGGTGTTACAGGTCGTATTCAGACTCGTAGCTATGATAACCAACAGGGACAACGTGTCTACGTTACAGAGGTAGTTGCAGAAAGTTTCCAACTTTTGGAAAGCCGTACTGCCCGTGATGGCCAAGGGGGCGGTTATTCAGCTGGTAATTCCTTTACTGGTGGCAATGATTACAACTCGCCTTATCAAGCGCCTGCGCAATCTACACCGAACTTCGCTCGAGAAGAAAGTCCATTCGGAGCAAGTAATCCAATGGATATATCAGACGATGACCTTCCATTCTAGGTCAGAAACTAATAATATAAAGGAGAACACACATGGCTCAACAACGTCGTGGCGGTTTCAAACGCCGTAAAAAAGTTGACTATATCGCAGCTAACAAAATTGAATATGTTGATTACAAAGATACTGAGCTTCTTAGCCGTTTCATTTCTGAACGTGGAAAAATCCTTCCACGCCGTGTAACTGGAACTTCAGCTAAAAACCAACGTAAAGTAACAACAGCTATCAAACGTGCTCGCGTTATGGCTCTTTTACCATTCGTAAACGAAGATTAGTAAAAAAAGGCTCTTTGTCAACTGTAGTGGGTAGATGAAAAGCTAACACCTAGAGAGGACGAACTTCGTCCTCTCTTTCTTT